>DATDIC010000376.1:0-4585 GCA_036521275.1 Acetobacteraceae bacterium | reverse complement strand
CACCGCCAGCGGCAGCGCCATCGCCACGCCGGCCACGGTGCCGAAGAGTGCGATGTCGATCGTCTCCAGCGTGGGCCAGGCCACGTCGGGCAATTTGGAAAAATCGGGCGGGGTGGCGCGGCGGATGATGTCCACCATGCCGAAGAAGCCGGTGATGAGGTCCTGCGGCCGCGCCTGCACCACGATCAGCGACTGCACCACCACCAGCACGGCGACCGCCACGCCCACCGTGCGGATCGCGCCGGCGCCGGCGCTCCTCACGCGGCTTCCGCGAGATACAGCCGCTGCACCGCGTCACGCGACAGATCGGCGCATTTGCGGTCAAATGCCACCCGGCCGTCGCGCATGCCGACCACCCGGTCGGCGTAGGCGAATGCCAGATCGACCTGGTGCAGCACGCAGAGCACTGCCAGGCCGTCGCCGTGCGCCAGGCGGCGCAGCAGGCGCATGATGTCCTGCGCCGCCTCGGGGTCGAGGCTCGCCACCGGCTCGTCGGCCAGCATCACCAGCGGCCGCTGTGCCAGCGCCCGCGCGATCGCCACGCGCTGCGCCTGGCCGCCGGACAACGTGCCGGCGCGCTGCCCCGCCAGATGCGGCAGGCCGACCTGGCGCAGGTGGTCGCGCGCCGCCGGCAGTTCCTCGGCCGGCAGCCCGCCGAGCGCGGTCCACCAGGTCTGGTGCCGGCCCAGTGTGCCTAACGCCACGTTGGCCAGCACATTACGGCGGCGCACCAGATTGGCGTGCTGCGAGATCATCGCAAGATCGAGCCGTGCGCGGCGCAGCCTCTCGCCGGTGAGGCCGGAGATCTCGGTGCCGTTCAGCCAGACCTCGCCCGCAGTGGGCACCAGCGCGCGGGTGATGCAGCGCAGCAGCGTCGTCTTGCCGCAGCCGTTGCCGCCCAGGACGATCAGCAGCTCGCCAGCCTGCACCTCCAGTTCCACGTCGGCAAGTGCCAGCTTGTCGTTTGGGTAACGCAGCGACAGTCCGCTGACCCGCAGGATCGGCTGGGTCAGCTCAGCTTCTCCAGGTCGATGTTCAGGGTCTTCACCAGGTCGCGAATGCCATCGTATGCGGCGTCGGTCTGCGGCACGAAGTGGTCGCCGCCCAGGCCCATGATCTTGCGGTCCGCCTCGGGCAGCACCGAGAGGTCGAGGGTCTGGAGCACCACGGTCAGGCGGGCCCTGAAGCCGTCGGGCAGGTCACCGCGCACGGTGATCGGGTCGGTCGGTATTGGCTTGGACTTCCACAGGAAGACGACGTCGCCGTCCTTGTAGTGGCCGCGCTGGGTGGCGGATTGTAGCTGCTCGGAGTTCAGCTCGCCCGCATCGACCTTGTGGTTGTAGAGCGCCTCGAAGGAGGAGGTGTGGCTGCCCGCGTAGATCGGGCGGATGTCCTTCTCGGGATCGATGCCGGCCTTGCGGAGGCCATAGGCCGGGAACAGGTGGCCGGAAGTGGAGGCGGGGTCGGAGAAGGCGAAGGAGTGGCCGCGGATCTCCGCCACCGTCTTGATGCCGGAGCCGGGCCAGGTGACCAGGCTCGCCCAGTAGCTGTCGGGCTTGCCGTCCTTGTTGCCGAACGCGGCGACGGCCTGGGCCTTGGCGACCTGGTGCGCCAGGACGTAGCCCAAGGGGCCGAATTCGCCGATCTCCAGCTTGCCCACGCGCATTGCCTCGATCTCGGCGTTGTAGGTGGTGGTGACATAGACCTTCACCTCGCAGCCGAGTTTGTCGCCGAGGACCTTGGCGATGTGGTCGTAGATGGGCACCAGCTTTGCCGAGGTGTCGTAGGGCTCGACGCCGAAGCGCACGACACCGCCGTTGGGGCAGTCCGGGGCGTTGGCGGCTTGGGCCGGCGCGGCGGCCAGGGCGAGGAGGGCGGTGGCCGCGGCCAGGCCCGCCCAGCGGTGGGTTCGGTTCATCGATGCACTCCGGGTTGCGGCGATGACCGGGTTCTAGGCGGCGGGGGTGCAGGGGCGATGACAGTAGGATGAAGGTTGTGTGGCAGTGGGGTTGCCCCAGCACTAGGCCAGCAGGCGCCTGGCTTCTGCGGCGTCGGCGGCGATCTGCGCTTTCAGGGCGTCGAGGCCTGGGAAACGGCGCTCCTCACGAATGTAGGCGTGCAGCGCCACCGACAGTTCGGCGTCGTAGATGTCGGCGTCGAAGTCGAAGATGTTGACCTCGAGCCGGCTTTCCGGTCCCTCGTTCACGGTCGGCCGGCGGCCGATGTTCGCCACGCCGTTGCGCCATTGGCCGTCGGGCAGCCGGACCGTCACCGCATAGACGCCGCGCGCCGGCTCCAGGTGACGCCCGAGCGCGATGTTGGCGGTGGGGAAGCCGATTGTGCGGCCGCGCGCGTCGCCGTGCGCCACCGTGCCCCGGATGGTCCAGGGACGGCCGAGATCGGCGGTGGCGCGCTCGGGGTAGCCGTCCTGGAGCACGCGGCGGATGCGCGTGGCGGAGATCGGGCCGGCGCCGTCGGCGAGCAACGGCACCAGGGTCAGCCCCATGCCCAGAGCCTCGGCGCGCGTGGCGAGGAAATCGGTGCCGCCACCGCGGCGCCGGCCGAACGCGAAGTCCGGGCCGCAAACCAGGTGGCGGGCGCCGAGGCCCTGGTGCAGCACCTCGGTCACGAAGGTCTCGGCGGACATCAGGCTGAATTCGTGGTCGAAGCATAGCTCGTAGAGCAGCGTGACGCCGAGCGCTTCCAAAGCGGCGGCGCGTTCGGCTGACAGGGTCAGGCGAAACGGCGGGTCGTCCGGGCGGAAGTGCTCGCGTGGATGGGGCTCGAAGGTCAGCACGCCGAGAGGCACTTTCGGTCGCGCTGCGTGCGCCGCCTTGATCACCTCGGCATGGCCGCGATGCACGCCGTCGAAATTGCCCAGCGCCACCGTGGCGCCGCGTGCCTCGGCGGGCAGCTCGCGCCAGTCGTGGTAGATGCGGATCACGATCGCGACGGGACCTGGACGTAGGCCTCGCCGTCGATCACCACCGTGTCGCCGACCGTGCACACCGTGCTGAGGGTTGCTCGTTTTTTCTCCGTGTTGAGGGCGGTGATCGTGGCGGTGGCCTTCACCGTGTCGCCGATCTTCACCGGGGCGGCGAAGCGCAGCGATTGACGCATGTAGAGCGATCCGGGGCCGGGCAGGCGGGTGCCGAGGACCGCACTGATCAGGCCGGCGCTCAGCATGCCGTGGGCGATGCGTTCGCCGAAGATCGATTGCTTCGCCGCTTCGGCGTCGATGTGGATCGGATTGGTATCGGTCGAGACAGCCGCGTACATGAGTATGTCGGCCTCGGTGATGGTCTTGCCGAGGCTGGCGGTCTGACCGACCTTGAGGTCCTCGAAGAAGCGGCCTGTCGTCATGCGCGAAGCCTCGCTGGGTTGCCGCGGTCTTCTGGGGGAAGGCGAGGGTTAAATCAACCGCGTGACGGTCACCTCGCGCCGCCGGCAGGCGATACATCGGGGATGCGGGGTGTGTCGGGTTTGGGCTGCTTTGCCATCATTGCTGCTTCCTCTGCGATCGCTGCGGCGACCTGGGCGGGATCGGGGGGATAGGAGAACGCGGCAAGCGCCTGCGCGGGGGTCATCAGATCGCGGCGCCAGTCCGGGATCTCGTTGCCGAAGCGATCCCGCGGGCGGAACACGGCGGGGATCGGCGTGGCGCCTCGTCGCAGTGCGATGAAGCCGGGTGGAATTTCCTGTGTCTCGCCGGCGGGTTCCGCAGGCGGGGGCTGGGGGGCGGACGCTGGCGTGGCCCTGGATCTGGCGGGCTTGGCAGGCTGCGCGGCCATGGCCTGCGGCTTGCGAAGGTAACGCAGTGCCGTGGCGTAGGCGCGCCCGGCGGCGAGGGCACTGCCGCGCAGGCGCACCGCGGTTTCGTCGGAGACGCCGGGGCGGGCGGCGCGGGCAAAATTGTCCATGGCGGACTGGGCGGCGGCGACGGCGATGGCGGCGAGCTGGGCGTCGGCGGGGTCACGCGGGTCGAGCGCTTCGAACAGCTCTCGCGTGGCGTCCCGCTGCTGGTCGGTGGCGGCGCCTAGCGTCTGCATCACGTGCGCGATGAAATTGGGCGAGGGCTGACCGGGGCTTCCAGCGGAGCGCGGGGGCGTGTGATCCGGCGTCTGTATATCCATCAGTGTTTCTCCCGCCGCGGGCGATGCAACGGGAGGGATCATACGAACATTCAGTGAACAACAGGTTAATAAGCCGGTGGGCTAAGTTAGTTCGGCTTCCAAACCCTGCCCCAGATGTGGATAGGCTCCCAGGGAGCGTCCCCGTCCGCCTGCAACCATAAGTTGAGCGAGCTTGGTTTGGACGAAGCAACAAACAGCCAATGACGGGGCGTCGAAAGATAACCGGGCGGAGTCCTGCCGATGGCGCATGTCCGTCCGTCCGCAGGGCTGAGCGGCCCGAGGAGCGTACTCTGGTCCGTCTGCACGCGTAGGTTCCACCGGTCGTCGCTCCGCCCACGTCACGTGCGGTGGCTGCTTGCTGCGGCCGCACTACCCAGGGCCGGCGAACCGATTGATCAGTCTCGCAACAGCGGTTCTCTCAGCTGTGGATAAACCTGAGACCGTGGTCGTGA
>DATDIC010000375.1:0-3054 GCA_036521275.1 Acetobacteraceae bacterium | reverse complement strand
CGCATGGCGCCTTCGCGCTCGGTCGCGTTGGCCAGCGGGTCGTCTTCCGGGATGCTGAGGATGTCGGTCTGCAGGCGGGCGATCTTCATGGCGGTTTTCCCCTGTGCCGGGTGAGTGTGGCAGGCGGAACCGGGCTCGACCACGGGGCGCCGAGACAATGGAGTGGGTTCAATTCGTTGGCTCGAACCGATAAGGGCTCGCGCTGGTGGTCAGCGGGTCCAGCACCAGGCGGTGTTCGAGTGGGGGAAAGGCGCGGCTGCGGCAGTCGGGGCGGTCGCAGAGCCGGCATGACAATCCGATTCCGACGCGGGCGCGCGCCAGATCGATCCCGTCCGCGTAGATCATTTCGGGTGCATAGGTCAGCGCGCATCCCATCGCGACCACATGGACCGGTCGCGGTTCGCCCCACTGCATCGGCCGGGTGACGGCGCGGGCGAAACACAGAAAGGCGTCCCCTTCCGGCAATTCCGCCACCTGCACCTGCACGGCGCCCGGGCTTTGGAACGCGGTGTGCACGACCCAGCGTGGGCAGGACCCGCCATAGCGGGCGAACGGAAACGCCGCCGCGGAGAATCGCTTGGACACGTTTCCGGCCGGATCGACGCGCAGGAAGAAGAACGGCACGCCGCGTTCGCCGGAACGCTGCATGGAGGAGAGACGCTGACAGGCCTGTTCGTAGGAGACGCCGAACCGGGCGGCCAGCGCCTCCATGTCGTGACGGAGGCTGCGGGCGGCGCCGAGAAAGGGGGCATACGGCATCAGCACCGCGGCGGCGACGTAGTTCAACAGGCCGACGCGGATCAGCATCGCCGCTTCAGGCGATGAAGGCGTGGCGTCGCGCAGCATCGCCTCCACGGGTTCGCGCGCTTCCAGCAATGCGAGCTGGAAGGCCATCTGAAAGCCGCGGCTTTCGCGCGGCAGTGCCTCGGACAATGTCAGGCTGCGTGCGGCCGGGTCGTAGCGCCGCAGCGCGCCGCGCAGCGGCTGCACGGTCACGCTGAGACCGTGAACCTGGCGCAGCCGCTCGGCGATGGCGTGGTTCATCTCGTGCGGCGACACCGCCAGGCTGGAGCTGATGGTTTCGGCGGAAACCTCCAAGCCGGGAAAGTGGTTGGCGTGCTCATCGAAGAAGTCCCGCGCCTCTTCGTTGGGAAGCAATATTCTCCGGCCGGAGGGAAGCGAAATGCCGGCGGATTCCTCGCGCGCGACCCGCCAGGCACGATAGAGCGCCAGCACGGCCCGCGCCGCGGCCGGGGATGCGGCGACGGATGACAGGTCCGCATCCGGCACCGGCTCGATGCCCAGCAGCGGATCGGCGAACGCTTCGCGCAGGCCGGTTTCCAGTTGCCGTTCCGCGATGCCCGACAGCGCGCCCAGATCGACCCGCAGCGTCTCGGTCAGCTTGATCAGCAGCGACGCGGTGATGCCGCGCTGATCATGCTCGATCAGGTTGAGATAGCTGGGCGAAATGCCGAGGCGCGCGGCCAGCACCTGCTGGGACAGGCGCCGCTCGGTCCGCAGGCGCCGCACTGTGCGGCCGATCAGGGCTCGCGCCATTCTTTACAGCCTTTACAAATCTGGCACCGCTTTGGTGAAGCCAGCGACGTAATTCCATTGTGGACTCCTGAATGCCTGCTGAATTTCGCACATGCAATGTGAATTATTGACCGATCGCGCAAACGGAACAGGAGACAGCACGATGCGCCCCACCTCGATCCCGACCCAGTTGCCGGACGGCATGGCCGCACCCTTTGGCGAGCCGGAGCGGTTTGCCGGCATCCGCCGCGACTACAGCGCCGCGGATGTTGAACGGCTGGCCGGTTCGTTCCGGGTTCGCCACACATTGGCAGAGATGGGGGCGGCGCGGCTCTGGCATCTGCTGCACACCGAACCCTATGTGCCGACGCTGGGGGCGTTGACCGGAAACCAGGCGTTGCAGCAGGTGAAGGCCGGGTTGCAGGCGATCTACCTGTCGGGCTGGCAGGTGGCGGCGGATGCCAATTCGGCCGGACAGATGTATCCGGACCAGTCGCTGTATCCGGTGGACTCGGTGCCGGTGGTGGTGAAGCGGATCAACGCGGCGCTGCGCCGGGCCGATCAGATCGCTCGCAGCGAGGGCACCGACGGGACGTACTGGATGGCGCCGATCATCGCCGATGCGGAAGCCGGGTTCGGTGGGCCGCTGAACGCGTATGAGCTGATGCGGGCGATGATCGAGGCGGGTGCGGCGGGGGTGCATTTCGAGGACCAGCTCGCGTCCGAGAAGAAATGCGGGCACCTTGGCGGCAAGGTACTGGTGCCGATCAGCCAGCATATCCGCACCTTGAACGCGGCGCGGCTGGCGGCGGATGTCGAGGGCGTGCCGACCGTGCTGCTGTGCCGGACGGATGCGCATTCCGCGCAGTTATTGACCAGCGATATCGACGAACGGGACCGGCCGTTCATCAGCGGTGAGCGGACGGCCGAGGGGTTCTTCCGCATCCGGCCGGGAATGGGCGTGGAGTACGCGATCGCTCGCAGCCTGGCCTATGCGCCCTATGCCGACCTGCTGTGGTGGGAGACGAGCGAGCCCGACCTGCATGAGGCGGAACGGTTCGCGGCAGCGATCCACCGCGATTTCCCCGGCAAGCTGCTGGCCTATAATTGCTCGCCAAGTTTCAATTGGAAGCAGAAGCTGCCGGCGGAGAAAATCGCCGGATTCCAGGGGGAGATCGCGCGGATGGGATACCGGTTCCAGTTCGTCACGCTGGCGGGGTTCCACAGCCTGAACCACTCGATGTTCACCCTGGCGCGGGATTATGCAGCCGACGGGATGGCGGCCTATTCCGAGCTGCAGCAGGCGGAGTTTGCGTCGGAGGCCGATGGCTACACGGCGACCCGGCATCAGCGCGAAGTTGGCGTGGGATATTTCGATGCCGTCGCCATGACGATTTCCGGGGGGCGGTCTTCAACCACCGCTTTGGCGGGCAGTACGGAGGCGGCGCAGTTTCATGCCGAAGCCGCTGCGGTGGCGGGGGGAGCGGAGAGGTATGACGACGGGCTGGTTCACGCGCA
>DATDIC010000374.1:0-3844 GCA_036521275.1 Acetobacteraceae bacterium | reverse complement strand
ATCCGGACAGCGCGCCGCAACGGGCCGATGTGATCGCGGTGCTGGATGGAATGGCACGCGATGACACGTTGGATGCCGACTGGCGGGACCGCACGATCGAAGTGCTGAACAAGGCCGATCTGCTTGGCGGCATTGACAAGGTGCCGATCCGCCCGGGACTGGTCGCGGTGTCCGCGATCACCGGGGAAGGGCTGCTGTCCTTGCTGACAGCGATCGATGCCAGGATCGCCGCCGGCATGGAACTGGCGGATTACGACCTGCCGCCGGAAGACGGCGCGCGGCTCGCCTGGCTGTACCAGCACGGCGAGGTGCTCGAGCGCCACGATGCGGATGCCGCGATCCATGTCACGGTCCGGTTGCGGCCCGAGGACAAGGCAAGATTCGAGCAGCACGAATGAGCTTTTCGGCCGGTGACGCCAGCAAGCTCGCGGCGCTGCTGCGGGAGGCGGCGCGCTCCGAAGTGCTGCCACGTTTTCGCCGGCTTCAGGAAAATGAGGTGCGCGCGAAATCGGGTCCACACGACGTGGTCACCGAAGCCGACCTTGCTGCCGAACGTCGCATCACCGCTGATCTTGGGGCGAACTGGCCGGGCAGTCTGGTGATCGGCGAGGAAGCTGCCAGCATCGATCCGGCTTGGCTCTCTCGCCTGAACGGCGCTGATCTGGCATTCGTCGTCGACCCGATCGATGGCACGTTCAATTATGCTGCGGGCGTGCCGCTGTTCGCGGTCATGGCGGCGGCGCTGGTGCGCGGCGAGATCATCATGGCCGCGATCCATGATCCGATGGGCGATGACACGGCGCTGGCATTGCGTGGTGAAGGGGCCTGGATCGAAACGCCAGATGGCGGCCGATCCGACCTGCGCGTGGCGCCAGCGCAGAAGCTGGGCGATATGGCCGTGATCCTGTCGTGGCAATTCCTGCCGGAGCCGCGGCGCAGCCGGGTCTGCGCGGCGCTTCCGCGGTTCGGAGCGAGCTGGAATTATCGCTGCGCCGGCCACGAGTACCGGATCGCGGCCAGCGGCAAGTGTCATGCACTGATGTATAATCGCCTGTTTCCCTGGGATCACGCGCCAGGTTGGCTGCTGCATCGCGAAGCGGGCGGCTATTCGGCGCGATTCGATCAGTCCCCCTACACGCCCCTGGAGACCACTGGCGGATTGCTTTGCGCCACGGACAAGGAAGCCTGGCAGGAGCTGCGCCAAGTCTTGCTGGGCGAATAACCCGGCCCCGTCACCCGCGCGCGCTGTCATTCCCGCGAAAGCGGGCAGCAATAGCCCGTAACAACCGCGATCTCGGCGTTACGGGAGCGTCAGCCTTTCGACCAGGCGAAACTACACGTCCAGATTGGCAACTTTCAACGCATTCCCGACGATGAACTCCCGCCGCGGCTCAACCACGTCACCCATCAGCGTGCTGAATACCTGAGCCGCATCTTCAACATCTCCCACTTTCACCTGCAACAGGGTGCGCGCCGCCGGATCCAGCGTGGTGTGCCAGAGCTGATCCGGATTCATCTCTCCCAGCCCTTTGAACCGCTGGATCGTGAGCCCGCGACGCCCATGTGCCATAACGCGGTCGAATGCTGTCGCCGGGCCAGCAACCTCCACGTCCTGCGCATCCAGCTTCAGCCGCGCCGGCTCGTTAAATCGGGCGCTGAGGGCGTCGCTTCGCTCCGACAGCCAGCGGGCTTCGGCGCTGCGCAGGGCCGAAGGATCGAGCGTGTATTTTTCCGTCACGCCGCGCACCACCCGGCCCAGGGTCAACCCGGTGCCATCCGCGGCCACTACCCAGCCACGTTCATTCTGTGCTGACACCGCATCGAGCCGCCCGGCCAAGCGCGGTGCAGCAGCCACGGCACGTACTGGATCGGCGATCAGTGCTCCGGCAATCGCCGCCTGCTCCAGCAGTTCCACAGGAGCCGTGGTCGACAACCGCCGCAAACGCAATGTCGCCTCGCGCAGCCAGCCGATCTCCGCCGCCAGGTCCGCTTTTTCGAACGTCCGGCCATCGGCATAGCTCAAGCGCGCATCCGCCAGCGCCTTGTCGATCAGGAAATCCTCCAGCGCATCGTCGCCTTTCAGATAGCGCTCGTCGTTGCCACGCTTTGCGCGATAGAGCGGCGGCTGAGCGATGAACAGGTGCCCTCGGTCGATCAGTTGCGGCATCTGCCGGAAAAAGAACGTCAGCAGCAGCGTGCGGATATGAGAGCCGTCCACGTCGGCATCCGTCATGATCACGATGCGGTGGTAGCGCAGCTTTTTCACGTCGAAACCGCCTTGTTCGGGCTCGCCCCGGCCGATGCCGGTGCCGAGCGCGGTGATCAGCGTGCCGATCTCCTGGCTGCCCAGCATGCGGTCGAAGCGCGCTCGCTCGACGTTCAGGATCTTCCCCTTCAGCGGCAATATCGCTTGAAACTTCCTGTCCCGCCCCTGCTTGGCCGAGCCGCCTGCTGAATCGCCCTCGACGATGAAGATCTCCGATTTCGCCGGATCCCGCTCCTGGCAGTCGGCCAGCTTGCCCGGAAGCGTCGAGATGTCGAGCACACCCTTGCGCCGGGTCAGCTCACGCGCTTTCCGTGCTGCCTCGCGCGCAGCGGCCGCATCCATCACCTTCTGGACGACCGATTTGGCCTCTTTCGGGTGCGTTTCGAACCAGTGCGCGATCGCGTCGTTCGCCGCCGCCTGCACTGCCGGCTGCACTTCGGAGCTGACCAGCTTGTCCTTGGTCTGAGAGGAGAATTTCGGGTCCGGCACCTTCACCGACAGCACGGCAGTCATGCCTTCGCGCATGTCGTCGCCGACGAGCTGCAACTGATCCTTCTTGCCCATGCCTTCCGCATATTTCGTCACTGCACGGGTCAGCGCCGCACGGAAGCCGGCGAGATGGGTGCCGCCATCCCGCTGCGGGATGTTGTTCGTGAAGCACAGCATGGTTTCGTGGAAACTGTCGTTCCAGGACAGCGCGAACTCGACCCGTATGCCTTGTTGGTCGTCTGCCGTCTTCAGGCTGATAGGCGGCGCGAATACCGGCATCTTGGCCCGATCGAGCCATTCCACGAACGCCACCAGCCCGCCGTCGTAGCGCATGACGGCCTCCTGCGCCGGCGTGTGGCGTTCATCGCGCAGCACGATGGTGAGCCCGGAATTCAGGAATGCCAACTCGCGCAGCCGCCGTTCCAGCAGGTTGAAGTCAAACTCGGTATGGGTGAACGTGGCCGGGCTCGGCTTGAACGTGACCTCGGTCCCGCTCGGGTGATTGGCCGGTCCGACAACCGACAATGGAGCCTCGGCGTTCCCGTCGCGGAAGCGGATTAGATGCTCATGGCCGTCGCGCCATATACGGACCTCCATCCACTCCGACAACGCGTTCACCACCGCGGCGCCGACGCCATGCAGCCCACCGGACACCTTGTAGGAGTTCTGGTTGAATTTGCCGCCCGCATGTAGCCGGGTCAGCACCACCTCGGCGGCGGACACGCCTTCCTCCACATGGATATCAATGGGAATGCCGCGTCCGTCGTCGCTGACCGTTACGCTGCCGTCGCCGTTGAGCACCACGTCGCAGCGGGTCGCAAAGCCTGCCTGCGCTTCATCCACGGCGTTGTCGATGATCTCGAACGCCATGTGATGCTGGCCTGATCCGTCATCGGTGTCGCCGATGTACATTCCGGGCCGCTTGCGAACGGCATCCAGGCCCTTGAGGACCGAAATCGAGGAAGCATCATAGGCGACCGCCTGCGGGTCGGAATCAGGGTGGGGCGCGGCGTTTTCAGACATGCCGACGGGCGACTCCGGAGTTGTATTGGGTACTCTAGATATATAGCTGCTACAGCGATCGAGCGA
>DATDIC010000373.1:0-7062 GCA_036521275.1 Acetobacteraceae bacterium | reverse complement strand
AGTTCCGCCTGGATCAGCAGCCGCATCTCGCGGCAACGGGCGTCGGTCATGCTGGCCCCTCCCCGCGCGATCGCAGCAGCAGGCGGCGCGCGCGCCAGAGTCGCGACATCACGGTACCGATCGGTGCGCCGACGATATGGGCGATCTCCTTGTAGGAGAGCTCTTCGAGTTCCCGCAGCACGAGACATTCCCGCAGCTCGGCCGGAAGCCCGGCGACGGCGCGGTCCAGTTCCTGGAGATCCTGCTTGAGCGCCAGCGTCATTTCCGGTCCGCTGCCCGGGTCCGGTAGATCGAAATCCGCCTGATCGTCGTCGCGGTCGCGTTCAAGCGGGATTTCCAGTTCCTGTGTCGCGCGTCGCGAACGCAACATGTCGAGTGCGACGTTACGCACGATCTGCAGCAGCCAGGCGCGCGGGTTCTCGCCACGGAAGGATGCGAAGTAGGTCATCGCCCGCAGCATCGCGTCCTGCACGATGTCATCCGCCAGTCCGGGGTCGCGCGCCAGCCATCGGGCCAGGTTGTAAGCGGCGTCGAGGTGCGGCAAGGCAATCGCGGCAAAGCGCGCGGCATGATCCGGATCATGCACCGCCGATCTGTCGGGCGTCACAGGACCGGCTCGCACCTCGAACAGCTCCCGGTTCGGCGCAGAGGCGAGCCTAGCACCTTGACCCTGCTTGCGCCACAGATGTTGCCGCAGGGGCAACGCGCTGGCGACAAGGGTTGCGGACGCGATCATTGCACCACGATTGTGCCCTGCATCATCGGGTGCATGCCGCAGAAATACTTATAGGTTCCGGCTTTGGCGAAGGTGAAGGCAAAGCTGTCGTTGGTGTCCAGCGGCGGCGATTTCAGTGTCCGCGGATCGCTGGCTCCGACGACCTGGTGCGGAATGTCATCATGATTGGTCCACACGACCCGCGTTCCGGGCGGTACGGTGATCGAGGCGGGCTTGAAGGTGAAATTGTCGATGCTGATGGCAGCGTCGGTTGAGGCGCTGGCGGCACGGTGGTTATAGGAGATACCAACGCCGAACAGCATGCTGGCGCCAAGCACCGCCGCGACGCGGCGCTGAATGTGGGTCATCTTGTGTCTCCGGGATACTTCGGTTGATACTAGACCGTATTGAGGACGGCCCACGTCCGTCATTCCCCCGCCGATTTCGTCATCCCCGCGCCCATTTCGTCATTCCCGCCCATTTCGTCATTCCCGCGAAAGCGGGAATCCAGGCAAGCGTTCGGAATTTCGGGCACTTTCGGCTGGATGCCCGCTTTCGCGGGCATGACGATAGGGTGTGCGGGCATGACGATAGGGTGGGCGGGCATGACGGAGCTGGCGGGCATGACGGAGCTTTCGCGGGCGTGACCGGATCTTTCGCGGGATACCTCTAAGCGAGGAGCGGCGTGTCGATGATGGCCAGCCGCTCCCGCCCGTGCGTCTGCGTGATCTGGGCAACGCCGAGCATGGAGCGAAGCCGGTCGGCAGGCACGTTCATCGGACCAGGAGATTTGGCGGTGCCGGGGGCCGGTTGCGGGAAGGCGGTGGATCGGGCGGTGTGATACGCCACGGTTCCTTCGACCTTCTGCATGATCTGGTGGATATGGCCGTTCAGGACAGTGACCGAGCCGAAACGCTTCAAGTACGACAGAGCCTGCGCGCCGTCGTCGGTGCCCCAGCCCCATTCCTGATACACGGTCCATAACGGCACGTGCGCAAACACGACGAGAGGCTGGCTGGCAGAGCGGTTCTTGAGGTCGCGCTCGAGCCATTCGAGCTGCTCGGTACCCAGATTGCCGAGCCCGCCGGCCTTCAGGTTCTGCACATTGTTCAGGCCGATGAAATGCACGCCCTGCTGGTCGAAGCTGTACCAGCCGCCTTGAGACGCGCCCTTGGTGAAGCGGGCGAAGAAGGGTTTGCCGTCATCGACCAGCACGTCGTGCTCGCCGGGCACGAAGTGGGTTTCCAGCCCTGCCCCGCGGATTATCTGGTCTGCGGTATCGAACTGGTCGTCGCGTGACAGATGGCTGACATCGCCGGTGTGGATCATCAGGGAAGAGGAACCCTTGAGGCGGGCAACTTCCTCGATCGCTTCGCGGAGCGTGCCGGGTGTGTCTGGATTTGGCGGATTCTTGAAACCGATATGGCTGTCGCTGATCTGCACGAAGGTGAGGTCGGCGCTTGCCGGCCCGGCTGCCATTGCGCCGCCGCCCAGCAGCGCGGAACGCGGGATGCCACCGCTGACCGTCCACAGGACGCCGGTGCCTGCCCACAGCATGCATTTCAGGACGCCTCTCCGGCCGCCCTCCGTTTCCGATGTTGCCGGTGGGGTTTGGATTTCGTTCGACATCACAGCCTCCTTACAAGTGCGGATGGGTCGGAGACCTGATCGGTGCCCGGGTTATTCCCGTACCGGCGAATTATTTGCGCGAGGCTGGGTGGGTGCTGCGGTCGTCGCTTCCGTTGTGGCATAGTGTCACTGACGCTCAAGGCAACCGATCCGAACGGTTGGCCCGGCAATGGGTGACGGGTCGTACCTCAACAGCGACAGGGGGGAGTGGAATATGATCAGGCGATTCGATCACCTTACGATTGTCGTGCGGGACCTTGCGAACGCGAAGCGATTCTTCGGATTGCTGGGGTTCCAGGAAGATATGGCGGTGGTGATTTCCGGGAAGAAATTCGCCGACTACATGGGGGTGTCAGGGCTTGAAGCGGATCACGTCACCCTGGTGGCAACGGATGTCTCGCCCAGAACGGAAATCCAACTGCTGCACTATCGAAATCCGGCGGTCATCGATGATCCGCACATTTGCGATCTCAATAAGGTAGGGCTGAATCATATCTGCTTCGCCGTGGACGATATCGAGGCTGTGGTGAGTTCGATGAAAGCCCATGGTTATCAGACGCGCAACGAGATCATGGACTTCCATTCCCGGAAACTGGTGTTTCTTTATGGCCCGGAGAATGTGACGATCGAGCTATCGGAATGGCATTGACGCTTGGCTGGCTCAGCTATCGTGTCATGCCCGCGAAAGCGGGAATGACGGTTGGTTTCGTGTGTCAGTTCACGATGATGTAGTGAATGGTGAAGTGCAGCGGGATCTGATCTGCCGTGACGCCGTTCGGCAGTGGCGGCAGCGTGGCACCGCGGAACACCCCGACCGACGCCATATTCAGCCACGGTGATCGGGAGCTGTCCTCCAGTCGAACCGATTCCACCGTGCCGTCGTGCCGTACGATCAGCTTCACCGTAACGTCGCCCTGCTCGCCGTTGACCCCGGCTTCCTCGGGGTAATAGGCGTGCCGGTGCCACCAGGCGGAGACCTGGTTCAGCCAATCCTGACCGACCTGGTCATTATCCGACCGAGCGGTTGGCTGGAACCGCGTCGACCCGCTGCCGACCGGCGCAAACGAAAGATCGACGCCAGATCGCCGAGGGGATCGTTGCGCGCGCGACGGAGCGGATTCGGTGCTCGGACCCAGCGAGTACATCATAGGTGCCGGCATCACCTGCCGGCGCGGGGGCGCGACGGCCGGTCGTGACTGTCGCCGCGGCGGGGCGGGTCTGGTCGGCGCCGGGACGGTCTGCGGCACCGGCATTTGCTGTAGCGGCAGCGGCGGCGGCGGAATCAACTGGATGTTGCTCTCCAACTGCGGTGGTGCCGGGGTCGGCGGCTGCGCTTTCGCCGGCGGCGGCGTCGGGGCTGGCACCGACTCCGCCGGGGCTGGGGAGACCGGTGCTGGCGGCAACTGCACCGCGGGAGGTGGCGGCGTGGTCGGCGTTGGAACCGGCGTGGCCGGCTGAGTCGGCGGCTGAACCGGCGGAGGGGTGGGTGGAGTGGGCGCCGGCGTGGCGGGTGCCGTCTCTGGCGGTGTCGGCGGCTGCACTGGCGGCGGTGGGACCGGAGGCTGAGTTGGAGCCGGTGTGGCGGGTGCCGTCTCCGGCGGTGTCGGCGGCTGCACTGGCGGAGGTGGCGGTGTCGGGGTGGGTGCTGGCGTCGCCGGCGGCGTTTCGGGTGCCGGTGCGCTGGGTGGCGGGCTCTCCGGCGCTGGCACGGGCGGGACCGGCAGTGGCGGCGCGGGCTGCACCTGGGGCGGGGATGCCGGCGCATTCGGCGTCTGCGGCGCCTGGTTGGGGACCGACGGCGCTTCCTTCGAGCCACCCTCGAACTGCATCTGGATGGTCGGTGGCGGCAGCCAGTTCGCCTCGCGCGGGCGCAGCCGGATGCCGACCAGCAGCAGGGCCAGCACCACCGCATGCAGCAGCACCGACACGAGGAACGGCGGCACCCTCCGCGTTCCTCGCCGGCGAGTCGTCGGCAGCCTGTCAGTTATAAAACCGGCAACAGCCAAGGACTCTCCGCGATTCAGCCCACTTGCGTCGCGAATCGCTTACGCTGTCACGACGGGTGGCGCAACGCCGCCGCTACGGCTGTTACAGTTTGACGCGCCCTGCGGGCAGGCCGCTCAGGCCAATTCCCCCGGCATCTCGTTGGCCAGCTTCGCCAGATGGTACGCCGTGTCCCCGAAACTGTGCTCGATCACCATGCAGCGGCGGAAAAAATGACCGACCGCCAGCTCCTCCGTCATGCCGATGCCACCATGCAACTGAATCGCCTGCTGCGACACGAACCGCGCCGCCTGCCCGTATCCCACCTTCGCCATCGACATGTTGCGGGCGCGCCCGGCGGCATCCGGCTCGTCCACGCTCACGGTTGCCAGCATCGTCATGCTGCGGCCCTGCTCCAGCGACATCAGCATGTCCGCCAAACGGTGCTGCACCACCTGGTTCTGGCCGATCGGCTTGCCGAACTGCTGGCGCGTGCGGGAATAGTCGAGCGTCATCTCGTGCAGCACCTCCATCGCGCCGACCGCCTCAGCGCCCATCGCGGCAATGCCCGCCTCGACCACCCGCTCGATCACCGGAAGCCCCTCGCCTACCCTGCCCAGCACGTCGGCATCGGTCACTGCCACACCGGTCAGCGACAGCTCGGCCGCGCGGGTTTCGTCGCGCAGCGTATAGCCACGCCGCGCCAGTCCGGACGCGGCCGCATCCACCAGGAACAGCGTGATGCCGTCGGGGTCGTCGCGCTCCCCGGCGGTGCGAGCGCTCACCACGAGCCGGTCGGAGCTGTCGCCGTGCAGCACCACGGATTTGGCGCCGTCCAGCACCCAGCCGCTGCCGGTCCGCCGCGCCGTGGTCAGCACGTCGGTCAGGTCGTAGCGCGCCTGGCGCTCACTATGAGCGAAAGCGAGCTTCAACCGCCCTTCCGCGATTGCCGGCTGGATCGCGGATGCCTGCGCGTCGCTGCCGGCCAGCCGCACCGCCGTGCCGCCCAGCACCACTGTCGCCAAATAGGGTTCCAGCGCCAGCGCGCGGCCGAACTGCTGCATCACCAGCATCACCTCGACCGGTCCGCCGCCGAAGCCGCCATGCGCCTCATTGAAGGGCAGGCCGAGCAGCCCAAGCTCCGCGTATTGCGCCCACAGCTCCGCGCTCCAGCCAGCCGGCTGTGTCACAAAGCCTTTGCGGGAATCGAAGCTGTAGCGGTCCGCCATCAGGCGGGTGACGCTGTCCTGGAGCAGCCGCTGCTCCTCCGACAAATCGAAATCCATCAGAGCCTCAGCACGGCTTTGGACACGATATTCTTCTGGATCTCGTTGGTGCCGCCGTAGATGGAGGCGGCGCGCAGGAACAGATAACTGCCGGTTGCCTGCGCCGCCCATTCCGCTTCCGGGTCGGGCTCGTTGGCGATCGCCGCCAATTCCTGCGCCCAGGTTTGCATTGCCTGCGGCCCGGCAACATCCACGCATAGTTCGGTGGAGGCCTGCAGCAGCTCGGTGCCTTTTACTTTCAGCACCGACGACAGCGGGTCCGGTCGTCCGTCGCCCTGCCGCGCATAAGCTGAGACCACACGATACTGCGTGATCTCCAGCGCCTTCATATCGACTTCGAGCTGCGCGACGCGCTGGCGGAACGCCGCATCCTCGATCAGCGGTTTGCCGTTGAACCGGACGTCGCGCGCGTGCTCCTTGGCTGCCGCCACCCGCTCCTGCGACTTGCCCAGCCGGGCGATGCCCGTGCGTTCGTTGCCGAGCAAATATTTCGCGACGTCCCAGCCGCGATTTTCTTCATACACCCGCATTTCCACGGGGACCTTCACGTCATCGAAGAACACCTCGTTCAGGTGGTGAGCGCCGTCGATGGAGATGATCGGGCGCACCGTAATGCCAGGCGTCTTCATGTCGATCAGCAGGAACGAGATGCCTTCCTGGCGCTTGGCGGCGTTCGTGTTGGTGCGTACCAGCACGAAGCACCAGTCGGCATTGTGCGCGGTTGAGGTCCAGATTTTCTGCCCGTTCACCACGTAGTGGCCGTTGACCAGCTTGGCCGAGGTCTTCAGCGACGCCAGATCGGATCCGGCACCCGGCTCCGAAAAGCCCTGGCACCACCAGTCATCCAGGTTGGCGGCGCGCGGCAGGAAGCGCTGCTTTTGCGCGTCGGTGCCGAACTGGATCAGCACCGGTCCGATCATGGTGATGTTGAAGCCTAATACTTCGGGTGCAGCCGCCCGCTGGTTCTCGTTCAGGAAGATCATGCGCTGCACCGGGTTCCACCCAGGGCCGCCATATTCTTTCGGCCAGTTGTGGGCCGCCCAGCCTTTCTTGTTCAGGATCCGCTGCCAGCGGACCGTATCGTCCTTGCGCGGTGAATAGCCGAGCCGCATGCGCTCGCGTATGTCGGGAGGCAGATTGTCGCGGATGAAGGCTCGCACCTCGTCGCGGAACGCGATTTCTTCCGGGGTGAATCGCAGATCCATGACTGTTCCTCCGAACTGCGAACGATAGTAGCGGCGACTCTGCCAGCCCGGGGGCGGGGGAGTAAAGGCCAGGGGCGCTGCCCCGGGCGCTGCCCCTGGACCCCGGCAAAGGCTGTGCCTTTGCAATCCATCCGGTATCATGTAGCAACGACCACCACGGTCGGGCTGCATACGAGGGTGCCACGCCACAACCTGGGGGAGGGTGAATTGTAAGGAGCGCGACCCGTGCGGTCGCTTTTTCAAT
>DATDIC010000372.1:0-5449 GCA_036521275.1 Acetobacteraceae bacterium | reverse complement strand
CGCTGCATCGGGGATTTGCCGGACGCGCCACACATGCAGCGGGCGCGGGCCGCCATTCTGGCCGCCGGCGGTGCGGAGCGCAGCAACGTGTTCACCCGCGCGCAGCTCGCGCTTTTCGGCCAGGTGCCGTGGCGGGCGGTGCCGATGATGCCGATGGAAATCATGCACCTGCCGCTGTGGTTTCCGTTTCACCTCAGCAAGGTGTCGTACTGGTCGCGCACCGTGATCGTGCCGTTGCTGGTGCTGATGCATCGCAAGCCGCTCGCCCGCAACCCGCGCAACCTGCATGTGCCGGAGCTGTTTTGCACGCCGCCCGACCGGGTGCGCGACTGGATACGGGGGCCGTACCGGTCGGCGTGGGGGCGGTTCTTCAAGGGTGTGGATACGGCGCTGCGGTTCGCCGATCCGTGGTTTCCGCGCGGGCCTCGCCGCCGAGCGGTGGTGAAGGCGGTGGGGTTCGTGACCGAGCGGCTGAACGGCGACGACGGGTTGGGTGGCATTTATCCGGCGATCGCCAACAGCGTGATGATGTTCGACACGCTCGGCTTTCCGGCGGATGCGCCGCCGGCCGCGACCGCCTGGGCAGCGGTGCGCAAACTGCTGGTGATCGAGCCGGATCGTGCCTATTGCCAGCCCTGCCTGTCCCCCGTCTGGGACACCGGGCTGGCCGGCCACGCGATGGCGGAGGCCGACCAGCCGCAGGCCGTGACCCCGGCCGGGCGCTGGCTGGCGGGGCGGCAGATACTTGGGTGCGCGGGGGACTGGTCGGTGCGGCGGCCCGGACTGCGGCCCGGCGGCTGGGCCTTTCAGTATTGGAACGACTATTACCCGGACGTGGACGATGCGGCGGTGGTCGCCATGCTGCTGCATCGGATCGGCGACCCCGGATATGCCGAGGCGATCGATCGCGCGCGGGAATGGATCATCGGCATGCAGTCGCGCGGCGGCGGCCGTTTCGATGGCGGATGGGGTGCGTTCGAGCCGGAAAACACCCATCTGCATCTGAATCATATCCCGTTCGCGGATCACGGCGCGCTGCTGGACCCACCGACCGCCGACGTGACCGCGCGGTGCGTTTCCTTTCTGGCGCAGCTCGGCATGCCGGGGGAGGATCGGGTCATGCAGCGGGCCGTCGCGTTCCTGCGCCGCGAGCAGGAGCCGGACGGAAGCTGGTTCGGGCGGTGGGGAACGAACTACATCTACGGCACCTGGTCCGTGCTGTGTGCGCTGAATGCCGCCGGGATTCCGAACGATGATCTGGCGATTCGCCGGGCGCGCGACTGGCTGGTTTCCGTGCAGCGCGAGGATGGTGGCTGGGGGGAGGATGAGGAAAGCTACCGGGATGCACCGCACGGACGATACAAGGAAAGCCTGCCGAGCCAGACCGCGTGGGCGCTGCTGGGCTTGATGGCGGCCGGCGGTGCGAATGATCCGGCGGTGGAGCGCGGCATCGGTCATCTGGTCGCGACGCAGCGTGCGGATGGCGAGTGGACGGAGCGACCATATAACGCGGTCGGGTTCCCGCGCGTGTTCTATCTGCGATATCATGGTTACCGGTTGTACTTCCCGCTGATGGCGCTGGCCCGCTATCGCAACCTGCAGCGTGGCAACACGCGACGGGTTGCGTTCGGGTTCTGATGCGGGGCGATCCACAGGCGCGGCGGGCGCTGGTTGGCTCGGCCGTCGGCTATGCGATGGACGGGTTCGACCTGCTGATCCTGAGTTTCCTGCTGCGGCCCATCGCCGCCTCGTTGCATCTGACACCGCCGGAGTCCGCTGCTCTGGTCACCGCGACACTGGTCGGTGCGGTGGTGGGTGGCATGGTGTTCGGCGTGCTCGCCGACCGGTTCGGGCGAGTGCGCGTGCTGGCCTGGACCATCCTGCTGTTTGCACTGTTCACCGGGTTGTGCGGGCTGGCGCCAGGCTATGGGAGTTTGCTGGTGTTCCGCACCGTGGCGGGGCTGGGACTGGGGGGCGAGTTCGGGATCGGCATGGCGCTCGTAGCCGAGGCGTGGCCGCCGGCGATGCGGGCGCGCGTTTCGTCCTATGTCGGGCTGGGATGGCAGGCGGGGGTGTTGGCGGCGGCGCTGGTCTCCCCGGTACTGCTGCCGGTGATCGGCTGGCGCGGGATGTTTGCGCTGGGGGTGGTGCCGGCGGTGGCGGCGTTCTTCATTCGCCGCAATCTGGAGGAGCCGGTGCTGTTTGTTGCGGCACGGCCGATGGCGCCGATGCACTTGTTCACCGATCCCGGATTGGTGCGGCGAAGCGCGGGGATGGTGGTGCTGTGCTCGGTGCAGAATTTTGGTTATTATGGCGTGATGATCTGGTTGCCGTCGTATCTGTCGGGGCGTTTCGGTTACGGGCTGACGCAGTCGGCGTTGTGGACGGCGGTGACCATCGGCGGGATGGCGCTCGGGATCGCGGTGTTCGGGGAGGTAGCAGACCGGGTGGGGCGCCGGCCGGCGTTCCTGGCGTGGATGGCGGGGGCGGCGGTGATGGTGGTGGTGTATGCTGGGCTGGTGTCGCCGGCCGCGCTGCTGGTGGGCGGGGCGGTGATGGGGTTCTTCGTCAACGGCATGCTGGGCGGCTACGGCGCGCTGATGAGCGAGCTGTATCCGACCGGGTTGCGGGCGACGGCGCAGAACGTGCTGTTCAATATCGGGCGTGGTGTGGGCGGTTTCGGGCCGGTGGTGGTGGGCTGGGTTGCCTTGCGGCATGGATTTCCGGCGGCGATCGCCGGGCTGGCGGTGCTGTATGTGGTGGACATGGCGGCGCTGTGGGCGCTGATCCCGGAGCGGAGGGGGATGGAACTGGTATGAGCGTCGTGCGATGCGCGAGAGGGCTGCAGCGAGGCGCGGGAGCCGAGTGCGGTTTCATACCAAATCGCGAGGACGACGCTGACTTCTGCTGGCGACCCGCACGTCGTAGCGTATCTGTATGGCAGGGTTTCCCGTTTATCGGTCCAATTCATCGCCGCGCGCCAGCAGTTCACCGCTAGAGATACTGCTGATCTTCTTGCGGCTCGGGTGTACCTGCTTTGGCGGCCCGATTGCGCATCTTGGTTATTTCCGCGCGGAGTTCATCGAGCGACGGCGCTGGCTCACTGAGCGGGCTTATGTCGATCTCGTTGCATTGGCGCAGTTCCTGCCAGGCCCGGCGTCCAGTCAGACCGGTTTCGGCATCGGGCTGATGCGTGGTGGCCTGTCCGGGGGGCTTGCGGCCTGGGCTGGGTTCACGATGCCGTCGGCGATTCTGATGGTCCTGTTTGCGTTTGGCGCCGGAAGCATCGCCGGCTCGCATGCGGGAGCCGGATTGCTGCACGGCCTCAAGCTGGTGGCCGTAGCGATCGTTGCTCAGGCGGTGATGGGGATGGCGCGCAGCCTGTGTCCCGACCGTGTGCGAGCCTCAATCGCGACCGTTGCGTTGATTGTGATGCTGATCGCCCCTTGGTCGCTAATGCAGATTGGAACGATCGTCGTGGGGGGAATCGCCGGGTGGATGCTTTGTCGTGGCGATGCCGATACAATGCCGGATAACATTGCGATGCCGGTGTCGCGCATGTTCGGGATTGCGTGCCTTGCTGCTTTTTTCGTTCTGCTGGCAATCGCCTTCGTGCCCGTGCCAGGTGGCGCGGTTGCGCTGTTCAATGCGTTCTATCGCTCGGGCGCATTGGTGTTCGGCGGCGGCCATGTGGTGCTGCCATTGCTGCGCAATGCGGTTGTGGTGCCGGGTTGGGTTTCCGATAACGCATTCCTGGCGGGCTACGGCGCGGCGCAGGCTGTGCCTGGTCCGCTGTTCACCTTCTCGGCGTATCTGGGCGCAGTCGCCCGGGTTGCCCCTGGCGGAGTGGCCGGAGCGGTGATTGCGCTGGTGGCGATCTTCGTGCCGGGCATTCTATGCTTGCTGGGCACGTTGCCGTTTTGGCACGCGCTGCGCGCCAGACCAGGCGCGCAAGCAGCGATGCGTGGGACCAACGCGGCGGTAGTCGGCCTGCTCGGGGCGGCGCTTTACAATCCGGTGTGGACAAGCGCGGTACGGAGCCCGGCGGATTTTGCCATTGCGGCGACCGGCTTCGTGCTGCTGATTGTCTGGCGCACGCCGCCGCTGCTGGTTGTTGTGCTCTCTGCGCTGGCTGGGATTGGCTTGGGTGTGGCGCGATGAGCAGCTTCGCGCGATAGCGCTGCCACCCTGCCCTACCGCCACTTTTGGCCTGTCAGGATGCCTTCTTTGCCGGCTTGATATCGTTTGCGACCGTCGGGCGGATCACGCTGCTGATCGTGTCGCGCAGCACGGTGACGCGGATGTTGGGCGCGATCTCCACCTCGATCTCGGAGGACGCCACCTGCTTGCCGTCCTTGTCGTTGACCATGGGCACGCGCTGCACGACACCCACGATGCCCCCGCCAGTCACCACGCGGTCGCCGCGCTTGATCGCAGCCAGCATCTGCCGCTGGTCCTTCTGCTTCTGCTGCTGCGGACGGATCAGCAGAAAATAGAAGACGACGAAGATCAGCACCAGTGGAAGGAACTGGGTGGCGTTGCCGAAGCTGCCGAGCAGACCCTGCGCGTAGGCCGGGGTGATGAGCATGCGAGTCCTGTATGGCTGGGCGTCGCCAGAAGGCGCCGGGTTGCGGTGATCGGGGGCGGACCATAGTTTCCGCCACCCCTTCGTCAAGTTTTCTTCCGGAATCGTGCATGGATCAGCGCCTGACAGAGTATCTGGAGCGTATCGCCGCAGCGCTGGAGCGGCTGGCGCCGTCCCCTGCCCCGCCGCCTGACCTGGATGCGGCCGAAGCATTCGTGTGGCATCCGGGGCCGCCGCGACTGGCTCCGGTGGACCAGGTGTCGCGGGTGGAGATCGGGCTGCTGAAGGGGGTGGAGCGGCAGAAGCAGATCCTGCTGGACAACACACGGCGCTTCGCCCGCGGCCTGCCGGCGAACAACGCCATGCTATGGGGCGCGCGGGGCATGGGGAAATCGTCGTTGGTAAAGGCAGTGCATGCGGTGGCGAACCAGGAGATGCCGGGCAGCCTGGCGCTGGTCGAAATCCATCGCGAAGACGTGCGTTCCTTGCCGGAACTGCTGAACGCGCTGCGCGGACGGCCGCGCCGATGCCTGATCCTGTGCGACGATTTGTCGTTCGAACGCGAGGACTCCGACTACAAGGCGCTGAAATCGATCCTGGAAGGCGGCATCGAGGGCAGGCCGGCGAATGTGCTGTTCTATGCAACCTCCAACCGGCGGCACCTGATGCCGCGGGACATGATCGAGAACGAGCGCTCGACGGCGATCAATCCATCGGAATCCACCGAGGAAAAGGTGTCGCTATCAGACCGGTTCGGGCTGTGGATCGGCTTCCACAACTGCGACCAGGAGACCTATTTCGCCATGGTGGAGGGCTACGCCGCCAGCATGAGCCTGCCGATCACGACCGCGGAGCTCCGGGCGC
>DATDIC010000371.1:0-23161 GCA_036521275.1 Acetobacteraceae bacterium | reverse complement strand
TCGCCCGGATGCTCCCGTTACCCCACACCCATCGTCCGCTCGTAAGATCGGAACCCACCGCCGTACCTTTGCCATCCGCACCATGACAGCCAGAGCACGTCCCCCCATCCGCCAGCCCATGAAAAATACGATCCCCCAGCGCAACCTGGTCCGGTGACGCCCCCGGCGGAATCGGCAACGAACCCGCGCCGGCATTCGGATGAATACCCTCCGGCGGCACCGCCTCACCCACGCTCGTCGCCGCCCCCGTCGCCCCGGCAGACGCCGCGGATGCAACACCCACGCTCCTGTCCCTGCCCTGGAACGTAACCCGCCAGATGCGTCCGCCCTGATCGTCCGCGATATACAGCGCACCATCGGGTCCGACCGCCAAACCCGTCGGACGATGCACCGCCCGGCCCGGCTCCTTGTAGCGGCCGGCAAAACCGTCCGCGAACACCACCCACGGGCCGGACGCGCGCCCATCCCGCAACGGCTGAAACACCACGTTGTAGCCGCCCTGCGGCTCCGGCGCGCGGTTCCACGACCCGTGGAACGCAATGAACGCGCCATCCTTGTACGCAGCAGGGAACTGGTTGCCCTGGTAAACAAGCATGTCGTTAGGCGCCCAGTGCGCCGGAAACGCCGCAACCGGCGCCTGCTTCTCTGCGCAGACACCCACCTTCCGGCCCCCGTCACCGCCATATTCCGGCGCCAGCACCAGGCGGTGCTGCGTATCGTCGTAATAGCATTCCGGCCAGCCGAAATCGCGTCCCTGCTGCAGGATCACCAGCTCCTCAGCCGGCTGATCGGCACCTTGTACCGGCGAGTAAAGCCGTGGCCAATTCTGCCCGAGCTGATCCCGCCCATGCTGTGTCGCATAGATCCGCCCCGCCGAATCGAACGAAATGCCCTCCCCGTTGCGCAGCCCCGTCACAAACCGCTGCGCCGGCGAAAATCGCTGATCGAGACGATTGGCATCGTACCGCCAAATACCACCGCGCGTTTCCAGCTCCCGGCACGGCTGGTTCCCCGGCACGTTCGGCATGCGGTTTTCGCTCTGGCAGGAATTGGTCGCCGATCCCAGATCGACATACAGGTTGCCCGCCGCATCGATGGCGAACGGGTGCATCGGATGATCGCCGCTCAGCGGCAACCCTGAAACGATGGTTTCAGCCGATCCGGTCGGTCTGATCCCGCTTGCCGGCAATTTATAGCGGACGATACGATCATTTGCCTCGGCATACACATAGCCGTGGTAAACCGCGATCCCGGTGCCGCCGGCACCGCCTTCTGCCGGGGTCGCGCCGAAGCGCTCGATCTGGTCCGCCCGTCCGTCGCCCTTGGTGTCCTTCAGCGCGACCAGGAAACCGCCCGCAGGCGGCGCGCCCGAACGATAATAAGCCCCGCTCCAGGTGTTCGCATACACCACCCCGTCCGCCGCAACCGCAAGATGGCGAATATGTCCCAGCCCGTCGGCGAACACCGTCGCACAGAAGCCGGCGGGCAGAATGATACCGCCATTATCCCCGGCACAGGGGACCACCCCCGCCGCAGACCCGTCGCGGCTTCGTTGCGCAAGAGACCAAGGCCCCGTCGCCACCAGAACCCCCGCCGCGACCACGCAAACTGCAATGACCGACCACGCCCTCACTGCTCTCCGCCCGGCTTCCATCGGCGAAACTCCTCACGGCACAACGGTTGTGCACCTTGCGAACACGAGAATCGCTTACGCGAACGACGGCATGAACGCCCCCGCATCGAGGATGACGCCCCCTTCGTCATTCCCGCGAAAGCGGGAATCCAGGCCAACTCCCGGACCTTCGTGGGATCTCAGGGTCCTCACGGTGTCTACCGTCAGCTATGCCAAACGCGATAGTTACACCAAAAATTAAACTCAGCCGCGTATCGACGATGATGCGTCCCGGCAAGACGCTGTTTCCAGTGCTCGGGTCGGAACCCTTCCGCGGCAGCTTGAACCTGCCGCGACCAGCAGCGCCGTCCGGCCCCGACCCGGCCATCAGCATTCTCGCCAACGCCCCGCGACCAGTCTCTTCCCGCGCGATCGCGTCTCAACAACCGCGCTCAATCCCATTCCCACACCCGCCGTTGTACAATCCGTCTACCCTCGCGAACGGCCCGGTTGTACAACCCGCGACGCCCCAAACGCCTCCGTTGTACAACGCGCGGCGCCCCAAAACGCCCCGTTGTACAACGCGCCTACGCCCCGGCCACCGCCTCCACCACCTGCTCGCACACATACCCCAACGAAGCCTCATCCAGGTCCGCATGGATCGGCAGCGCCAGGATCCGCTCGGCCAGCTCCTCGGAAATCGGCAGCCCCACCCCGTCATGCCAGCGTTCATAGGCGGGCTGGCGATGCAGCGGCCGCGGATAATACACCGCCGTCGGCACGCCGTTCCCGCGCAGCTCCGCCTGCACCCGCTCGCGCGAAACGCCCTCCGGCAGCAGCACCGAGTAAATTGCCCACGCGCTCTCAGAATCCGCTACCCGCGCCGGCGTCACCACCGCGTTCCCCAGGTGCCGGTCATAGTACTCCGCCACCCGCGCCCTCGCCGCCAGCTCCGCTTCGAACACCGTCAGCTTCGCCAGCAGCACCGCCGCCTGCATCGAGTCTAATCGGCCGTTCATCCCGGTCCGCAGCACCTCGTAGCGCGAGGCACCCTCTCCATGTGTCCGCAGGCTCCGGTACAGCTCGGCCCGGGATGCATCCTCGGTGAACATTGCACCGCCGTCACCGTAGGCTCCCAGCGGCTTGGACGGAAAGAAGCTCGTCACTGTCACATCGGCTGCCGCGCCCAGCCGCTGCCCGTGCAGCGAACAACCGAAGCTCTGCGCCAGGTCATCGATCGTGAACAGGTCCTCGCGGGCCGCAATCTCGCGCAGCGCAGGCCAGCTTGCCGGCTGCCCGAACAGATCCACCCCGATCAACACCCGGGGCCGCAGCCGCCCGCTCGCCCGCACCGCCCCAATCCGCCGCGCCAGCGACACCGGATCAATCTGGAACGTGCGCGGATCGACATCCACGAACACCGGCGTCGCCCCCAGCACCAGCGGCACCTCGGCCGTCGCCGTATAGGTGAAAGCGGGCAGGAACACCGCGTCCCCGGGTCCCACCCCCTCCGCCATCAGCGCGATCTGGATCGCATCCGTCCCAGAACTCACGCCGATGCAGTGCGAAGCCCCGCAGAACGCGGCCAGCTTCGCCTCCAGCTCGGCCACCTCCGGCCCCAGGATGAACTGGCAATGCGCCAGCACCGCATCCAGCCTCCGGCGAAGCTCCGGCGCAATGCGCGCCTGTTGCGCCTTCAGGTCCAGGAATGGGATGTTCATCTGCGTCTCGCCATGTCCAGCGCGCCTTCCGCGTTGTGTTCGAATTCCGGGATCAGCCGCCCCAGCAGCGTCAGCCCCAGCCGCACCTGCCCGCCTCGGCACGCCGCCGCAATCTCGTCCATGGCGCGCCCGACGATGGCCGGATCAGCGGTGCGAGGCGCCGCCATCAGCAGCCCGGCATGGCCCGTCGGCACCGGCGGCTCGCGTCCGTGGAACAGCTCCTCGTGCAGCTTCTCGCCCGGCCGCAGCCCGGTGAACGCGATCCCCACATCCAGGTCGGGCCGCAGCCCGGCCAACCGGATCATCTGTCGCGCCAGGTCCACGATCTTTACCGGTGCGCCCATGTCCAGCACGAAAATCCCGCCTTCCCGGCCAGACGGCAGCACCGCCCCACCGCTCACCAGCACATTCGCCTGCAGCACCAGCCCCACCGCCTCGCGCACGGTCATGAAGTAGCGCTGCATCTCGACATGCGTCACGGTCAGCGGCCCACCCCGCTCCAACTGGCGCTGGAACAGCGGCACCACGCTGCCGGTGCTGCCCAGCACGTTGCCGAACCGCACCGTCACGCAACGCATCCCCCGCCCAGCCGCGCAGGCCGAGATATCCAGCGCCTGGCAATACATCTCCGCCAGCCGCTTGGACGCCCCCATCACCGATGTCGGGTTCACCGCCTTGTCGGTAGAGATCAGCACCATCGCCACCGCATCCACCGCCCGCGCGGCATCCGCCACGTGGCGCGTCCCGGCGGCATTGGTCAGCAGGCCCTCCAGCGGGTTCGCTTCCACCATCGGCACGTGCTTCAGCGCCGCGGCATGGAACACCAGCTCCGGCCGCGACTCCTCGAACACGGCCCGCACCCGCAACGCATCGCGCACGTCGACCAGCATGGCCCGCCGAGGCACGGCCGGATGGCTCTCCGCCAGCTCCAGGTCGATCTGCCACAGCGCGTATTCACCATTATCGATCAGCAAAAGCTGCGACGGCCCCAGCGTCGCAAGCTGCCGCGCCAGCTCCGACCCGATCGTCCCGCCTGCCCCAGTAACCATCACCCGCCGGCCCTGAACCAGGCGCGCCATGCCCTCCCGGTCCAGCGTCACCTGCGGTCGGTTCAGCAGCTCCTCGATCGCCACCGGCCGCAGCTCCAGCGGTCCCAATCGCCGGCCGGTTGGACCGGCGGGATGCAGCGCCGTGGGCCGAGGCGCGCGCCGCACCGTCACGCCGAACCGCTCCGCCTCGCGCACCAGCGCCTCCAGCGATGGTCCAGAGATATCCGGACTGGCAACGGCCAGCAGTTGTGGCACCCGCCCTTCGGCCGACAGCCGTTCCAGCACCGCACCGGCCTCGGCGGCTGAGCCCAGGATCGGCTGACCCTGGATGCGCCGACCCGCCTGCGGAGCGCCCAGCGCCAGCAGCCCGATCACCCGCAATGCCTGCCGCCGGTCCTGCGCCAGCGCACGCAGGAACAGATCGGCGTCCTCCAGCGCGCCCACCAGCAATACCGTTCCCGCTTCCGGCTCGGGCGCCACCCGCGGCCTCACCCGCAGCCATCGATAGCTCACGCGCGGAGCGCCCAGCAGCACGAGCAGGGTCAGCGCATAGATGGCTGGAAAAGCCGGGTTGTGAGAGGCGCCCACGGCCAGCGTCGGCGCCATCAGCAGCGCCGCCAGAGCCGCCGTCCCGGCCACCCCCAGTAGATCGCCGATCCCGGCGAAACGCCAATATTGCTGAGGCAGCCGAAACGGCAGTCCAGCCACCAGCACCGCCGCCGCGCCCGCCGGCAGCAGCCACCACGGTACCAGCGCCGGCCCGCCCGGATCGGCAATCCACCGCGCCAGCGGCACGGCGACGGCGGCAAGCCCTCCGTCCAGCACCACGTTGACCGCGATTCGGATGCCCGAGCGCCCCGCCATGCCGCCCCTATAGCCCAGCACCGCCCCGCGCCAAAGGGCGGTCCGGCCTCGCCATGCACGCTCGTCATCAACTCCATGCCTTGCCGAATTGGCTGCCGCCCGCCGACTGTGACCCGAGATCGTTTGAGGAGAGAAACATGACGGCGGAAAAGCACAAACCTGATCACCGATACGCGGCTTGGGTCATCGCCAGCGGCATGCTGCTGACGATGCTCGGCACGGCCGGTAGCGCACGGGCGGAAAAATTCGATTACACCCTCAGCGGCGACCTGAGCGGAACCCTCGGCACCCAAACCCTGACCGACGATCCGTTCACCTGGACGGTGATCGGCAACCCCGTAATGCCTGCCTTGCTGGCCGGCCAGATTGCCGCCCTGCCGGCATTCAGCGACGTGATAACGCTCGGCGGGTTCGGCACGGCAACACCGACTGTCGCCACCTATGTCGCGCAGAGCCCGATGACCGCGTCGGCTGGTTTCGTGAACGCCAGCCTGACGCAAGGACTGACATGGACTGCCCCGGCGCTGGGAACCTCTACGCTCTATCAGAAGCAAGCCTCGCTGCCGGTCCAGTTTCAGGCGGCCGCTCCGCTTTCGACGACGCTCGGCACCCTCAGCGTCACCGGCGCCACCAACCTTGTCTACAAAACAACCGGAGGGCCGCCGCCGCCGCCAACACATGTCGCCTATTCGCTGCACGGCAAGCTGACCGGCGCGATCGGTGACGTAACGCTCACCGATGCGAACTTCACTTGGCAACTCATCGCCGGCACAAGCGCAACCACGACGCTGGAGGGTCAACCAGCCTTGATCGCCAGCCGCGATGTGCTGCACATCCAAGGGATCGGCGCGCTCATCCCAAGCGAGACCATCGCGGCGATCGAGGCCGCCTCGAATTCTACGTTCGGCTTCGTGAACCTGGCGGTCGACCAGGGACTCACATGGACCGCTGGGGCATTCGCCAGTTACCTGCTCGGCACCGCAATCGGGCCGCTGCCGGTCAGTTTTTTCCAGGCCGGAGACTTGCCGACCTCCGGCGGCACGCTGCAAGTGACCGGCGTGAATGAGCTGACGTTTTCCGGTCGCGTCCTCCGTCCGATACCGGAGCCTTCGACCCTGGCCCTGTTGATCGCGGGCCTGGCGGGGTTTGTGGCAATTCGTCGGCCCCAGCGCCGCTAAGCCCAGCGGCGGCACAGCCTGGATCGGGCGTCCGGCTGCCGGACGTCCGAAACCACGATCGGCCGGTCCGCACCCTCGTGTCCTCGAAATTCCGCCCTGTTGCTGCCACAGGCCATCCCCAGACTGCATCCGGTCGGGAAGCACGGGAAGCACGATGCGGTTCCTGAAAGTGTATGGCAGGGTGCTGGGGCTGCTGGGGCGCGACATCAGGGTCGCCGCCCTATTAGGGGCCGCCAACGTACTCGTGGCGGGACTGCAATTCCTCGACCCGGTGCTGTTCGGCCGGGTGATCGGATTGCTGTCCCGCTCCGCGGATCTGGATCGTTCAGTGCTCTGGCAGCAGGCCGTGTCGCTGCTGGCGATCTGGGCCGGCGTCGGCGTGGCGGGCATCGCCGCGAATATGGGTGTCGCCTTGCAGGCCGAGCGGCTGGCGCATCGCCATCGCGTGGCACAGTTGTCGCGCTATTTCGAGCATGTCCTAGGGATGCCGCTGTCGTTCCACGGCGACATCCACTCCGGCCGCCTGATGAAAGTCATGCTGACCGGCACTGACGGGCTGTTCGGCGTCTGGCTGGTGTTCTTCCGCGACCAGCTCTCCACCATCGCCGCCGTCGTCGTCCTGCTGCCGCTGACGCTGCTCATGAACTGGCGCCTGTCGATCAGCCTGATCTTGCTGGTCGTGGTGTTCGTCTGCGTCACCTCGTTCGTGATCCGGCGAACACTGGCCGGACAACGGCGGGTGGAGCGGGCCAACACCAGCCTGGCCGGTACTGCACAGGACGCACTGGCCAACGTGGTCATCGTGCAGTCCTTCACCCGCATGGCCGCGGAAACCCGCCTGTTCGGCCAGATCGCCGACGAGGTGATCCGCAATCAGTTCCCGGTCCTCAACTGGTGGGCAGTGGTCAACGTGCTGACCCGCGCAGCCAGCACGCTTACGGTGATCTCGATCGTGGTGATCGGCACCGTGCTGCACATCAATGGCGAGGCCTCGGTCGCCGAGATTGTCAGTTTCATGGGATTCTCCACGCTGCTGATCGGCCGACTGGAATCGGCAGTGCAATTCCTCTCCAGCCTGTTCTTCCGCCTGCCCTCGCTGGAGGAATTCTTCGGCGTGCTCGATGCCCGCAGCTCGGTGCCGGAGCGCCCCGGCGCCCCGAGCCTGGTCGCTGCCCGCGGCGAGGTAGCGTTCGAGGACGTGTCCTTCGCCTATCCCGGCGGCCCGAATGTCCTGACCGACGTATCGTTCATGGCGGACCCGGGTATGTCGGTCGCCCTGGTGGGTCACACCGGCGCCGGGAAATCCACCGTAATGGCGCTGCTGCAGCGGCTGTGGGACCCGACCTCCGGGCGCATCCTGATCGACGGACAAGACCTGCGGGACGTGCGCCTCGATAGCCTCCGCGGCGCCATCGGCATGGTCTTCCAGGAGAACATGCTGTTCAACCGCTCGATCCGCGACAATCTCCTGGTCGGCAAGCCAGATGCGACCGACGCGGAGATAGAGTACGCCTGCCAGCTAGCCGACGCACATGAGTTCATCACGCGACAGCCGCGCGGCTACGACACCATGATCGGAGAGCGCGGCGCCAGCCTGTCCGGCGGCCAGCGGCAACGTCTGGCGATCGCGCGGGCCCTGTTGAAGAACCCGCCGATCCTGATCCTGGACGAGGCGACCAGCGCCCTCGATACCGCCACCGAAGCACGCGTCAGCCGCGCCCTGAGAAACCTGATGCGTGGACGAACCACCTTTATCGTCGCGCATCGCCTGTCCACGGTGCGCGACGCGGACGAGATACTGGTCTTCGAATCTGGCCGCATCGTCGAACGCGGCACGTTCCAGTCTCTGCTGGCGAGCAAAGGGATGTTCGCCGATCTGGTGCAGACCCAGCTCATGCCGCCACCCGTGGCACCGGCAATAGCGGCCGAATAGCCGCTGCCTTCCTCCCATCGGGCAAGGCCTCCCGCATGGCCAACCCCGCGCCCTGCCGTTATATCAGCCCCCATGCGGGTCCCGTTCGTCAAAATGCACGGCTGCGGCAACGATTTCGTCGTGCTCGACGAACGCGCGCGCCCGCTTGGCCTCTCGCCCAGCCGTGCCGCCGCCCTGGCTGACCGGCAAACCGGCATCGGCTGCGACCAGCTCATCAGCATCGAAGCGCCGCCGCCCGGCTCCGATGCCGATGCCTTCATGCGCATCCGCAACCCCGACGGCGTCGAAGCCGGTGCCTGCGGCAACGCCACCCGCTGCGTTGCCGCCCTGCTCGGCAGCGAAACCGGCCGGCATCATCTGGTTGTCAACACCGTTGCCGGAAACCTCCAGGCAACCATCCTGGACCCCGTCCGCGTCACCGTTGACATGGGGCCGGTGAAGCTCCACTGGCGCGACATCCCGCTCGCCGGTCCTGCCGATACGCTGCGCCTGGACCTCCGCGCCGGCCCGCTCGCCCACCCCGCCGCGGCCAGCATGGGCAACCCGCACGCCACCTTCTTCGTCCCTGACATCGCGGCAATTCCGCTCGCCCAGCTCGGTCCGATCCTGGAACATGACCCGATATTCCCGGAACGTGCCAATATCGGCGTCGCCCAAGTGCTCGCCCCGGACCGCATCCGCCTGCGCGTATGGGAACGCGGGGCCGGCCTCACCCGCGCCTGCGGCTCCGGCGCCTGCGCCGCGCTGGTCAACGCTCATCGCCGCAACCTGTCCGGCCGGCGAGCCACGGTGATCCTGGACGGCGGCGAACTCGCCATCGAATGGCTCGACAACGACCATGTCTCGATGACCGGACCCGTCGCCACCGCCTTCACCGGCAGCATCGATCTCGACGCCTATCCGTCATGAGCGTCGACATCGTCACCTTCGGCTGCCGTCTGAACGCCTACGAAAGCGAGGTCATGCGCGGCCACGCCACCGGGCTGGATAACACCATCATCGTCAACACCTGCGCCGTCACCGCCGAGGCCGAGCGTCAGGCGCGCCAGGCCATCCGTCGCGCCCACCGCACCCGCCCCGACGCCCGCATTGTCGTCACCGGCTGCGCCGCACAGCTCGACCCCAACCGCTGGGCCGGCCTGCCCGGCGTGACCCGCGTTCTGGGCAACTCCGAAAAGCTGAAGCCGGAAAGCTGGGCGCCGGGCGCGCCCGGTGCCGTTTCCGACATCATGCAGGCGCGCGAGACAGCCGCCCACCTGGTGACCGAGTTTGCCGGCCGCGCCCGCGCCTTCGTCCAGGTGCAGCAGGGCTGCGATCATCGCTGCACCTTCTGCGTCATCCCGTTCGGCCGCGGCCCGAGCCGCAGCGTGCCCGCCGGCGCGGTGGTGGACCAGGCGCGCGCCTTGCTGGACAGCGGCTACCAGGAACTGGTGCTGACCGGCGTCGATATCGCCAGCTACGGCCGCGACCTTCCCGGCCGGCCGAGCCTGGGCCAGCTCGTGCGGCGACTGCTGACCTTGGTACCGGGCTTGCCGCGCCTCCGGCTTTCATCGCTCGATCCGGCCGCCATCGACGAGGAGCTATGGAAGCTGCTGGCCGACGAGCCACGCCTGATGCCCCACCTGCACCTCTCATTGCAGGCCGGCAGTGACCTGGTCCTGAAGCGGATGAAGCGCCGGCATCTCGCCGCCGATGCGCTCGGCATCATCAGCCGCGCCCGTGCGTTGCGGCCGGGTATCGCGATTGGTGCCGACTTGATCGCCGGATTTCCGACGGAGACAGAGGAGCTGTTCCGGGAAACCCTCGATTTCCTGGGCGCCGCCGACCTGCCCTTCCTGCATGTATTTCCCTACAGTGAACGGCCCGGCACCCCGGCCGCGCGGATGCCCGCTGTTCCCATGCCGCTGCGGCGGGAACGTGCGGCCCGGTTGCGCCTCGCCGGCCAGATCGCCAGCCGCCGCTTCCGCACTGCCCAGCTCGGCCGCACAGTCTCACTGCTGACCGAAACCCCCTCCACCGGTCACTCCGAGCATTTCGTCCCGGTGCAGCTCTCTGGCAAAGCCGCGCCAGCCCGCCTCGTCACCGTCCGCATCATCGGCGAAACGGCTGACGCGGTGCTCGGCGAGATAGTCTGATGGCTCTCGGCGGCTTCTTCTCGCGGCTGAAGGAAGGGCTTTCGCGCAGCACCCAGAAGCTCGGCGGCGGCATCACCCAGGTGTTCCGCAAACGCCGGCTCGACGACGAGGCGCTCGAGGAACTGGAGGACCTGCTGATCTCGGCCGATCTCGGCACCGAGGTTGCCGGCCGCATCATCGCCGAGTTCCGCCGCACCCGCTTCGGCAAGGAAATCACCGACGAGGAGATCAAGCAGGCACTGGCGGAGGAAATCGCCGCCATCCTGGCGCCCGCCGCGCAACCGCTGACCCTCGATCCGGAGCGCAAGCCGCATGTCGTCCTGGTGGTCGGCGTGAACGGCACCGGCAAGACCACCACGATCGGCAAGCTGGCCCAGCAATACCGCGAACGTGGCCTGCGGCCCATTCTCGTCGCCGGCGATACGTTCCGCGCCGCCGCCGTGGAGCAGTTGCAGATCTGGGGACAGCGCACCGGGTCTCCGGTGATCGCCGCACCACCGAACGCCGATGCCGCCGGCCTGGCATTCGACGCGCTCGTCCGCGCCGAGGCAGATCGCGCGGACGTGCTGCTGGTCGATACCGCCGGCCGCCTGCACAACAAATCGGTGCTGATGGAGGAGCTGCGCAAGATCATCCGCGTCATGCGCAAGCAGGACCCCACCGCACCGCATTCGGTGCTGCTGGTCCTGGATGCGACAACCGGTCAGAACGCAATCCAGCAGGTCAAGGTGTTCAAGGAAATGGTCGATGTCACCGGCCTGGTCGTGACCAAGCTGGACGGCAGCGCCCGCGGCGGCATCGTGGTGGCACTGGCCGAAACCTTCAGGCTTCCCGTGCATGCCGTCGGTGTCGGGGAAACCGCCGCCGACCTTCGGCCGTTCGACCCGGCGGACTTCGCCCGCAGCCTGGTCGGTCTCTGAGCCGCCCCTCAGCTCGCGGATTCAGGCACCAGCGCCGCAGGTGAAAGCTCCCCGCCACCCAGGTCCGCCTTGCCCAGCATCCGCCAGGTTCCGCCGATCAGTATCTCACTGGGCCGGAATCGCGCCTTGTAGGCCATCTTGCGGCTCTCCGGCACCCAGTAGCCGAGATAGACATACGGCAACTGAAGCGCCCGCGCGCGTTCTACCAGCCAGATGATCGCGTATGTGCCCAACGATCGCCGTTCCAGCACCGGATCGAAGAAACTGTATACCGCCGACAGCCCGTCACCCAGCCGGTCGGCCAGGCAAGCGCCGATCAGTCGGTCGTCCGGATCGCGGAACTCGACCATGAACGTTTCGACCGGCGTATCCTCCAGCATGGCCCGATAATCGTAGAAGCTCATCGTCGCCATATCGCCTTCCGCGTGGCGGGCCTGCTGGTAGCGCTGGAAAAGCTGGAACTGCTCTGCCGTGGCGCGCGCCGGCACCTCGAACCCCTCCACCGCCTCGTTCACACGCGCAATGCGCCGTAACGAGCGGTCCGGCTGGAAACCGGCGGCGGGAATGCGGATCGGCACGCAGGACTGGCACGCCGGGCAGACCGGCGCATAGGCAATGTTAGGGCTCCGCCGGAAACCGGCGCGCGACAACCGATCGTGCAATGATTCGGCATCCGGACCGGCGATTTCCGTGACCACCTTCCGCTCCGTCCGGCCGGCGACATAGGGGCACGGCAACGGAGCAGTGGTGTAAAAGAATTGCGGCCGGCGCGGTGGCTTATAGGTCATATCTTGGACGTCCGACGCGCATGTTCACGGACCGGCGGCTCCGGGTCAATCCTTGCGTTGCCTATTGTGGCGCCAGCCGGATGCTCGCCGCCACTTTATCCGCTTCCGGTCCCAGAGTCAGAGTCTCGCCGTCGCGCCACGGTTTCAGCAAATCCCGGCTATGCCGGCTGAACAGGTTCCCCGATTGTCCCGGCGCCATCATGAACAAGCTGCGGTCGAGATCGGCCAGATCATACACCCCGCGAAACTCCGGCCCATGCACCGCGGTGAAATCGCTCGTGCTGCCCGCCGCATCGATCGTGGTGGCACTGCCGGGAACCGGAATGCGCAAGGTGCCGAACGCGCGCAGGCCGGGGATCGCCCGCAGCAATGGATGGGCAAATTCAGCCTGGTGCGCCTGGCCCCATTGCCAGGACTTCGGATCCGGCCCGAACCGCGCCACCAGATCGCTCACCGCACCGGTCAGGCTGTCGTGCAGGATCGTGGCGCAATCCCCGCCGCACCAATGCGCGCCGCCGGGCAACAACGCATTGGCGACGAATTCCGCCGGCGGCGCGGCGGCCCGGCCGTCAGCGCGCAGCACGCCGGCACGTTGCATCAACGCAGCGTAAAACCTGTCGATCCAGGCCGCGAAGATCAGCGGCTGCGGCTGGTCCATCGCCATCGTCCCATCCCAGCCATTCAGCAGTGCGAATGCCTGCCCCGCCGTGCCGTCCGGCGGCGTGATCGAGAGCAGCGCCGGCAACACCTGCACAGCGAACGGGCTCGTCACATCGATCTGCATACGCGCGAAATCGGCCGCGCTATGGCGATCTGATTTGTCCAGCAATTCGCGGATACGCCGCGCCCGCCAGTCGCCGAACCAATCCCGGCCGAGAAACACCGGGAAATCCGGCGGCGCGACCCGTTCATTCGCATTGACCAATCGTCCGCTTGCCGGTGCGACATAATGGGGAAGCTGATCGCCCGACGCCCATCCCACCCAGTCGAACGCGCCGCTCGCACCCTCCACCGGGAAGGCGCCGTCGCCGGATCTCCGCACCGGCACGCGCCCGGTGACATAGAGCGCAATGTGCTTGCTGTCGGCCACCAGCAGGTTCTGTACCGGCGAGGAAATCATGGCCGCCGCCTTCCCCGCCTGCTCGACGGACTGGGCCGTGTTCAACGCCATCAGGCCGGCCGCGGCGGTATCACCCGGTTGCAGGTTGGCCATCGACACCGCCAGCACTGGCCCGCCGGGATCGAACAGGTCGCTGATCACCGGGCCGTGCCGAGTTTCGCGCACAGTCAGTATTGTGTCGGGCTGCCCGCGCACGTGAATCCGCTCCTCGCGCACCGTGAACGGCTTCGGCCCGTCCGGCGTCTGGTATTGACCGGCGCCGGCCGGCGTTTCGATGAACACGTCCTGCACGTCGGCGCCGGTCGTGGTGAAGGTCCAGGCGATATGGCTGTTGCGGCCCAGCACGATCCCCGGCACCCCGGGCGCGCTGGCCCCGGCCAGCACCTGCCCGGGCGTATCGATCCGCACCAGGTACCACAGGCTGGGAAACCCGAACGCCAGATGCGGATCGCCGGCCAGCAGCGGCGCACCCGTGGCGCTATGGGTGCCATCGACCGCCCACTCGTTGGAGGCATGATCCGGCTGCGTGAATGGCGCCGGAAAGGCCGGCAGCGCCATGCCGCCGGCCGCCGCATGACGAAGCACGGTTTCGAGCCACGCCGCCGGCTGCCCGGCCTCGTGCTGCGCCGGCCACAGCGCCTCCACCTGGTCCCGCGGCATCGTCGCCGAAAGCCGCAGCCGCGCCAGTTCCTGCCGCCAGTTCATCGACAGCCACAGCCCCATCGTCTTGGCCCATAACAGGCAGTCCACCGGGGTCCACGGCTCCGGCGCGCCGAGCACGATGAACTCGGGCGCGCTGAACCGGCCATGCGCGGCGATCCACCCGTTCACGCCGGCGCTGTAGGCTTGCAGCATCGCCTGCACATCCGGCGGCAAGGCGGCGTAATCCGCGATGGCGCGCTGCCGCAGCCCCAGCACGCGCATCTCCTTGTCGATCGGCAGCGCCCCCGGCCCGGCAAGCTCCGATAGTCGTCCGGATGCCGCGCGACGCATCAGGTCCATCTGGAACATGCGGTCGCGTGCGTGGACATAACCCAGCGCCGCCGCCGCGTCGTCCAGTGTCGCCGCGCGAATGCGCGGGATCCCGTGCGGGTCGACGCTGATATCGACAGGTGCCGACAGCCCGGCAATGGCAGCCGATTGGTTCCGCGACGGCAGCGTCAGCCACAGCAGGCCGGTCAGCCCCACCACGACCAGCAGCAGCAGCATGCCGATGCCGGTCAGCAGAAGCCGAAGCCACCGAAACAGACGGCGCATGCCATTACCCTGGGATAGAACGACGTAAGTCCACCCTTCCCGCTATGCGGGGCAGGTCAGGCCACGCGCCGCCGAGTTTCGCATCAACCAGTCACCTTCACCGCGCCGCGAACGCCGAAAAAACCAGAAGCCGCGTCAAGCGGCAAGCATTGGCACGCGGCGTGCGATCCCTGGCACCAGCCCCGGAGCCCGGTCCGATGTCCAGCACCATTTCCGTCTCGCCCGACCGCCAGACCGCGCCCGCAGAACTGGTGGTTACTGCCACGCAGCCTGCCGGCCTGCGGTTTTCCGACGTGCTGTCGATGCTGAACCCGCTGCAATATATGCCGGTGGTCGGCACGATCTACCGGGCCGTGACCGGCGACACGGTTCCCGAAGCGGCGCGGCTATGCGGGTCGATGCTGGTCAGCGGCCTGATGGGTGGCCCGATCGGGCTGTTGACCAATATCGCCACCACCTTAGCCGAGAAGGTGACCGGCATCGATCCGGAGCGCATCGCACATTCGGTCATGGCGCATCTCGGATTGGCCTCCAGCGCCGACGCGGTCGCTCCGGCAGCTTCCCCCGCCGTGGCAGCAGCCGCACCAGCGGCGGCAACCGCAGCCCCCAAGGCTGCAAACGCCCCAGCCGGTGCCGCAACGGGTTGGAGCAATGCCGCACTGACCGCCGATGGCGTGCAGTTCGGGGCCGATGGCGTGCCGAGTGTACACGGGCTATCGGGGGCTGAGGCATTGAACGATGTCGAGCTGGGGCGCGTGCGAATGGCAGTCGCGGCCTATGCAAGGACCGCGGGGCTGCGGACCTGACCGGCGGGCACCGATCGGCAGCAGATTGATCTGATCTCAGATCCAGTTTCCGGCGGCAATTCGCGGCCGGGATCAGGATCAGTGGGACGCAGCCAGACCAGCGTCGCGCCGCAGCCGCCTCGGCAAGCCGAGATCGGTCAGCTTCAGCACTCCTGCCACTCCCTCCGCCGCCTCAAGCCGCATCAGCGGCTGATTCGCATCACAGCTATTGCTGAAGCGTAGCAGCATGCGGCACCAGGTCATGGTTTCCGGCACGGTGGGCAGCCCGTAGTGATCGACAGTTGCCGCTCGCAACAATTCCGGCGTGAGGCGATTGGCAGCCACGATAGAGAGGGTAATGCTGTACGCGAGTTCGGAGGCGACCTCGGAGACCGCCGGGATCTCCGCGAATCGGATCTCCATCCGACCGTCAGGCAGGTCGGCATCGATCATTCCGACGCATCGGCGGGTGAGGTCGCGCTCACAGGGATGGTCCTGTACCGCTACTGCCTTGGTTTGCATGCGGAGAATGGTCAGGGCCTCCGCCGATGTCATGTAAAGCCGGATGCCCATCACATCGAACCCGGACGGATCGACGGCCCATGCGACCGGAGCGGCGGTAAGCACAAGCGCGACCCCTATCGCCGCCCGAAGCGCGCCCATCCCGTCCGTTCCGTTCCGGTCCCCCGAATGTGGCGGACAAACGCTAACCATTCGTGAAAGGGCGTCTCGCAAGGCGCCACTCGGCTCGTCCAGTGACCCGGCGCTGTTTGGTCGCCGGGTGACCGGCGCTATAACGCGACCCGATCTGGACAAAGGAACAGGACGATGCCGAGCAGGCGTTGGGACAAATCGAAGCTGCCTTCCCGGCACGTCACCGTCGGGCCGGACCGCGCGCCGCACCGCAGTTATTATTACGCGATGGGCCTGACCGAGCAGGAGATCGACCAGCCCCTGGTCGGTGTCGCCACCTGCTGGAATGAAGCGGCCCCCTGTAACATCGCGCTGTCGCGCCAGGCCCAGTCGGTGAAGAAAGGCGTTAACGAGGCCGGCGGCACGCCGCGCGAGTTCACCACCATCACGGTGACCGACGGCATCGCCATGGGTCACCAGGGGATGAAGTCCTCCCTGGTTTCACGCGACCTGATCGCGGATTCGATTGAGCTGACCATGCGCGGGCACTGCTACGACGCGCTGGTGGGACTGGCCGGTTGCGACAAGTCGCTGCCGGGCATGATGATGGCGATGCTGCGGCTGAATGTCCCCAGCGTTTTCATGTATGGCGGCTCGATCCTGCCCGGCCGCTACAAGGATCGCGACGTGACCGTGGTGGACGTGTTCGAGGCGGTCGGCCGGCACGCCACGGGGCAGATGAGCGATGCCGAGCTGCATGAGCTTGAGTGCGTCGCCTGCCCGTCGGCCGGCGCCTGTGGCGGGCAGTTCACCGCCAACACGATGGCCATGGTGAGCGAGGCGATCGGGCTGGCGCTGCCGGGCTCCGCCGGCTCCCCGGCCCCCTACGAGGAGCGCGACCGCTGGGCCGTGGAATCCGGCCGTGCCGTAATGGCACTGGTGGAGAGCCGGTTGCGCCCGCGCGACATCGTCACCCGGCGCGCGCTGGAGAACGCGGCGATGGTGGCCGGGGCCACGGGTGGCTCCACCAACTCCGCTCTGCATATCCCGGCGATCGCGCATGAGGCGGGAATCCGGTTCACCATGGACGACGTGGTCGAGATCATGCGGCGCACCCCGTATATCGCGGACCTGAAGCCGGCTGGGAAATACGTCGCCTTGGACGTGCATCGGATCGGCGGCGTTCCGGTGGTTTTGAAGGCGCTGCTGGATGGCGGCTTGCTGCACGGCGACTGCATCACGGTCACCGGGAAAACGCTCGCCGAGAACTTGCAGCACGTGGTGGTTCCGACCGACCAGGACGTTCTCTATCCGGTGTCGCGCCCGATCTCCCAGACCGGCGGGCTGGTGGGATTGAAAGGCAATCTGGCGCCGGACGGGGCAATCGTGAAAATCGCCGGGATGCAGCAGTTGCGTTTCGAAGGCACCGCGCTCTGCTTCGATTCCGAGGAAACAGCGTTCGCCGCTGTGCAGGCGCGCGCCTACAAGCCCGGCGATGTCATCGTGGTCCGCTCTGAAGGGCCGAAGGGCGGTCCCGGCATGCGGGAGATGCTCTCCACCACGGGCGCGATCTACGGCCAGGGCATGGGCGAGCAGGTGGCGTTGATCACCGACGGGCGCTTTTCCGGTGCCACGCACGGGTTCTGTATCGGGCATGTGGGGCCTGAAGCGGCAGTCGGCGGTCCGATCGCGCTGCTGCGAAACGGCGACCGCATCGTGATCGATGCCCAGGCGGGGCGCATCGACGTGGTGCTGCCAGACGCCGAGCTCGCGGCGCGGCGCGCGGCCTGGAAGCCTCGGCGTACGGATTACAACAGCGGCGCGATCTGGAAATATGCGCAGCTTGTCGGCCCGGCCAGCCTCGGCGCGCTGACGCATGCCGGGGCTGCCGAGGAGAGCCATTGCTACGCCGATATTTGACGCTGGCGGGAAAGGCTAGAAATCGCGTCGACAGAGATCCATCGGAGGTGTGGATGAAGCGTATTCTTATTTTTGCAGCAACGATCGGACTTGCCGCTGCAAACATCGGACCGACAGTCGCGCAACCCCCGCCGCCCTATCCGCCGGTGCCGCCACCACGCGCTGAGCCGATGCCGCCGCCCCCCGGAGCCCGCTATATCTGGGTGCCGGGCCATTGGCAGTGGAATGGCTACCGCTATACCTGGATTGGCGGACGTTACGACGTCCGGCGGCCGGGCTGGGGACACTATGCCCCGGGTCGCTGGGTGTGGAACGCCGGTGCCGGACGCTGGGTCTGGCGGCCAGCGCACTGGGAGTAAGGGATTCTACCGGGGGCCCCGATGCGCCGGTCACCGGCTCCCGCGCCCTGCTGTTCAGGGAACCGACCCGGACGCGAGCGTGATGCGGGCCGGGTGGACAGCGCGTGCAGCCACCCGGCCTGCGCATTACCGCGTGAACCCCTCCAGTTCCGACTGTGCCCAGGCGATCACCTGCGGAATCGATTGCCCTTGCTTCAGCCGCGCCAGCATGCCGTTGTGGGTGGCGCGGTTATAGACCTGCACGGCGACGTCGGGCGGCGCCTCGGCACCGGTAATGTTTGGCTTGGCGTCATGCCAGGGGCGGATCGGATAATTGTAAACCGTCCCCTTCGGCGGCTCGACATTTTCCCACACCTTGAAATCGAGCATGGAGGGGAAGGGCGATAGATCGTAGCCCTGTACCACGTTGTCGCGCGCTTCCACCTGCTCGCGCTGCATCAGGTACTCGAGCAGGTCGAATGTGGCGGTCTTGTTGGGGCTGTACTCCCATACCCCCCAGAAATAGGTCAGGGCTGGCACGAACCGGCCTGCCGGGCCGGCGGGGCAGGAGAAGGTCCAGCAGTCCGCGGCCACATCCGGCGCATCCCGTTTCGCCACCGCCCAGGCCGATGGCGGATTGAAGATCAGCGCACTTTTGCCGGAAATAAGCGCGCGGTTGTTGGATGCATCGTCGTAGCTCACGGCGTCATCGGGATAGTATTTCATCCATTTCTGCGCGATTTCCAGAAACTGCCGCATCTTGTCGGACTTGACCTGGATAGTGCCTTCACTGTCGATCAGCGTGGCATCATAGGCGCGGAACATTGCGCCGACCTGGTCGATGCCGTCGGTATTCAGATTGCTGCCGAGCCCCAAGGCAAACGTCAGATTGTCCTTCTGCGCGGCCTCGGCATATTTGAACATCGTGTCGTAGGTCCACTGGTCCTGCAGCGCAGTGTGCCCCGGCTGCGCCGGATACATTGCCTGTATGTCCAGCCCCTGCTTCTTGAACCAGCTTATCCGCGCGCATGGTGGTTTGGTCTGCGTGCCGGAACTGGTCGGCAGGGCTCGCCAATTTCCTTTGATCTTGGCCATGTAGGTGGAGGTCTCATTCACCGGCCCATATTTGCTGATCAGCCGGTTCAGCAGGTCGTCGTGATTGGCCAGCGCGTCAGAGTGATTGACGATGTCCCACATATAAAGCGCGATGCAGTCATGACCGGCCTTGGCCTGCGCCTCCGCGGCGGCGGTCAGCAGCAGCTTGTTGCCAACGCTGGTAATGAAATCGACATGCACGTCGACCATGCTCTTCTTCGCCCAGGCATCAACCTGCTGCTGCATGATCTTGTTGCCATCGGGCACCCAATGATCCCAGAAACCGATCGAGACTTTCCCGGCCGCGCCGGCGGTACGGATATGGATCAAAGGCAAGGACGCCGCGGCCGCGCCGAGTTTCAGCGTTGTTCGGCGGGATAAGCGGCTCGGCTTTTTGATAACGGACATGTTTCGCAACTCCCTGAACTCGCGCCGCCCGTCGTTCGGGGCGGTCACACTCTCGATAATACATTGTTCCGAGGGGCGCTAGCAAAGCCCTTCCAGGAACTTCTGCCGCCACTGCCGGGATGGAGCTGATGCGCCTAAGAGGCATTTGCATTCATTTGCATTCACCTTGACGCCAAGGCCTGACAAGTCACACTGCCCCGCATGCGCGACTTGTCCGAACTCTCTGAACGTGAGGTCCTGGCGCTGGCGATCGCCAATGAGGAGGAGGACAGTCGCATCTACGCGGACATCGCAGAGGGACTACGAGAGAACTTTCCAGCGTCCGCGAAGGTTTTTTCCGAAATGATGGAGGAAGAGGGCGAGCATCGGCGCCGGCTGCTGGAACTGTACCGGCAAAAGTTCGGCGAGCACATCCCGTTGATCCGCCGCCAGGACATACGCGGCTTCATCCAGCACAAGCCGGTCTGGCAGGTACGGCCGCTCGGCCTCGATGCAGTCCGCAACCTCGCGGAAAGCATGGAGCTGGAGACGCAGCATTTCTATCGCCGCGCCGCGGCGCGAAGCGCAGATGCGTCGATCCGCGAATTGCTGGGCGATCTGGCGGAAGCCGAAGTGCAGCACGAGCGCACGGCGGAGCGCCTGGTGGAGGAGAATTTGCCCGGACCGGTCCGCGCCGAGGAAGAACGGGCCGAGCGCCGGCAATTCGTGTTGCGCGTGGTGCAGCCCGGCCTCGCCGGACTGATGGACGGATCGGTTTCAACCTTGGCGCCGGTATTCGCCTCGGCCTTCGCGACCGGCCGGTCACGGGACGCATTCCTGGTCGGGTTGGCAGCCTCGCTTGGGGCCGGCATTTCGATGGGCTTTGCCGAGGCGCTGTCCGACAATGGCAGCCTGACCGGGCGCGGCGCACCGCTGGCCCGCGGCGCCATCACCGGGCTGATGACCACGCTCGGCGGCATCGGTCACACATTGCCGTTCCTGATCCCGGACTTCTGGACCGCGCTGGCGGTGGCGATCGGCGTCGTGGTGGTGGAGCTTGGAATCATCAGTTGGATTCGCTGGAAATACATGGACACGCCGCCGCTCTCGGCGACGTTCCAGGTTGCGGTCGGCGGGGCGCTGGTGTTTGCCTGCGGGATCCTGATCGGCAGCAGTTGACGCGGGCGGGTCAGCTATGTGGCGTTTTCTGCCAACCGGTCCAGAATCGAGACGATCTGCCGGGTCACGTCGTCGATGGCCGCCATGCCGTCAACCTCATGGTAAAGCCCTTGCGCCCGGTAATGCGGCAGGATCGGTGCGGTCTGCCGGTGATAGGCATTGAGCCGGGCTGCAACCGTCGCCCGATTGTCGTCGGCCCGGCGGACGAATTCGCGGCTTCCGCAGACGTCGCATATGCCAGCCGTTTTGGTCGGCTTGAATCGGTCATGATAGCCGGTGCCGCACTTCGCGCAGGTGAAGCGCCCAGCTACCCTTTCGACCAGGGCATCATCATCAACCTCGAGCTCGATCACCGCGCCCAGTCGCAGCCGCCGTTCTGCGAGTAGCCGGTCCAGCGCCTCTGCCTGCGGAACGGTGCGGGGAAATCCGTCCAGGATGAAGCCTTTCGCACAATCCGGGCGATTGATCCGCTCGCCCAGCATGCGAATAATAATGTCGTCGGAGACGAGCTGGCCGGATTCCATCACCGCCTTCGCCTCCTGCCCGATAGGAGAGCCGGCCGCGACCTCGGCTCGCAGCATGTCACCTGTGCTGATCTGGGCGATGCCGTAGCGTTCTTCCAGGCGCTTCGCCTGCGTGCCCTTCCCGGCGCCCGGTGGTCCGAGCAGGATCAGGATCATCGCGGCATCCCGCGATGGAGGCGCATCATTGACAGACGCGCCTTCGGGACTTGCGGATCGCTATAGTGCCTTTCTGTTTCCCCCCACCCGACCTTCATCGTCGGCCCCGCACCCTCGCTTTGCGGATCAGGCCTTCGTACTGATGAGCAAGCAGATGGGATTGGATCTGCGTGACCGTGTCCATGGTGACCGAGACGACGATCAGGATCGAGGTCCCACCGAAATAGAATGGCAGGCCGTAGTTGCTGATCAGCAATTCCGGCAGCAGGCACACGGCAGCAAGGTAGATCCCGCCAACTGCGGTCAGCCTTGTCAGCACGTAGTCGAAATACTCCGCCGTTGCGCTGCCCGGCCGGATGCCGGGAACGAACCCGCCGTATTTCTTTAGGTTATCTGCGGTTTCCTGTGGATTGAACACGACAGCGGTATAGAAGAACGAGAAGAAGATGATCATCGCCGCGTACAGGACCATGTAGAGCGGCGTGCCGTGCCCCAGTTGCGCAGACAGGAACTGTAGCCACCCCGACCCGCCACCGCCGGAAAAGCCGGCGATCGTAGCGGGGATCAGCAGGATCGAGCTGGCGAAGATCGGGGGAATAACACCCGACGTGTTTATCTTCAGCGGCATATGGGTGGAATCGCCGCCGAACATGCGGCTGCCGACCTGCCGCTTGGGATATTGCACCGGAACCCGCCGGTAAGCGCGCTCGATGAACACGATGAACGCCACCACCGCGACCGCCAGCACGAAGAAGCCGATGATAAAAATCGTCGAAAGGGCGCCGGTACGACCCAGCTCCAGCAGATTTGCCAGAGCAGTCGGCAGGTTCGCCACGATGCCAGCCATGATAATCAGGCTGGTGCCGTTTCCGACCCCCCGGGCGGTGATCTGCTCACCCACCCACATCAGGAACATCGTGCCGCCGACCAGCGTCACCACGGCGGTAAACAGGAAAGCGAACCCGGGATTGACGACCGCCGACCCGGCGTCCCCGCGCATGCTCTCCAGTCCCAGCGCGATGCCGTAGGACTGCACCAGGGCGATCGCCACTGTGAGGTAGCGTGTGTACTGGTTCAGCTTGATCCGTCCCTGCTCGCCTTCCTTCTTCAACGCCTCCAGGGACGGCACTGCGGCGGTCATGAGCTGGATGATGATGCTGGCGCTGATGTACGGCATGATGTTCAGCGCGAACACGGTCATGCGCCGCAGCGCCCCGCCGGTGAACATGTCGAACATGCCCAGTATGCCGCCGCCATGCTGCTGCAGCAGTTGCGCCATGACCGACGCATCGACGCCGGGCACCGGGATGTACGTGCCCAGCCGATAGATTATCAGCGCCCCAAGAGTGAACCAGATACGCCGCTTGAGTTCGGTCGCCTTCGACAGAACGCCGAGATTCAGATTGGCTGCAAGCTGTTCGGCCGCTGAGGCCATAGGCAGATTCCCACCAATGAGCGTCCGGGCACGACCAGATGCGGGCGTCCGCTGACGCTGTGTTTAAGCCCCGGCGGGGTCCTGGGCAACCTCGCGCACAACCGTGGTGGTCACCGTTCCCCCCGCCTTTTG
>DATDIC010000370.1:0-10233 GCA_036521275.1 Acetobacteraceae bacterium | reverse complement strand
GAGGGTCACCCTCGATGTGGCTTGGTATTACCCGTTCCGATTCACCCACGCTCAAGCTTTCGCTGCTTCGCTGCGCCCGGACAGTCCGAGACAAAGATTGACAATCCGCTTCATCCGGATCGCCGTCATCGTGTTTGCCGCCCTGCTGCTGTCGTCGGGCCACGCCGTCGCCGGGGGCGCCCGTCCGGATGAGATACCCAGCCCGGATGCCTATGGGCTGCCGCCCGGACGGTTGGCGATGCTCCGCCACGGCATCAATCTCACCAACTGGTTCAGATTCCCACCACGCACGGACCGCGCCGCGATCCGCGACTATCTGAGCGATCCGGCGATCAACGACCTGGCCCGTGCCGGCTTCAGCTTCGTCAGACTCGCCGTGGAACCAGCCTTCGCCGACACGGACGCGGCGCGGTCGCTGCTGCAGGCGCAAATCGCCCGGCTTGAGCGACACGGGCTCGCCGTCGTGATCGCATTGCACCCGCGCGACTGGCACCTCGAATCCAGCAGCACGGACCGCATTGCCCTGTTCAGCTTCTGGGACAAGCTGGCGCCGGCGCTGCGCGGCCTCGACCCGCAGCTCACCTTCCCGGAACTGCTGAACGAGCCCGTCTTCCCGAACGACGCCGATGGATGGGCGGCGCTTCAGGACCGGCTGCGCCAGCAGCTACGCGCGGCCCTGCCGCACGACACCATCGTGCTGACCGGAAACGACTGGGGCAGCATCGGCGGGCTGCAGAAACTGATGCCAGACCGCGTTGAGGGCGCCCCAGGCTCGTCATTCCCGCGAAACCGGGAATCCAGCCAACCCCCCGGCACCTCGCGGCCTCTCGCCTGGATGCCTGCTTTGGCGGGCATGACGGATCTAGCGCCTTCGTCCTCCCGCGTTGGTACAAACCCAGCGGCCCGAACGACCGACCCGAACGTCATCTACAGCTTCCATTTCTACGACCCGGTGGAGCTGACCTCGCTCGCCGCGTGGCATGCGGGCCTCGACCGATCCGCCCTCGCCCGGCTGCCGTTTCCTGCACCGGACCCGCCTGCCTGCGACGCCGCATTCGGGTCAACGGACCCGGTCACGACCGGTGTCGCCCGTTTCTATTGTGACCAGAGATGGACCGCTGCCTCGCTCGAAACCCGGATCGCCGCTGCGGCGCTGTGGGCCGGGCAACATCATGTCGCGCTGCTGGCGGGCGAGTTCGGCGCCACCGCCCAACTCAATCGGCCGGCTCGGCTCGCCTGGCTGCAAGCAGTCCGGCAAGCCTGCGATGCCGCGGGCATCGGCTGGGCATTGTGGGGCTACGACGACGCAATGGGCTTCAATCTGTCGCGCCCCCCACCGCTGCGCCCACCGCTCGACGGTGCCGTCCTGCGGGCGCTCGGCCTCACGCCTATCAAATCTACAGACCGGCCTGCACCAAATAATCAGCCGCGCGGGCCTAGTGTCAGCGGTGCGTTAATCAATCGTTATAAATAAAAAGCCCTCGGCCGTTAGGCCGAGGGCAAGTAACAGGGAGGCTTCACGTCTGGGAGACGCAGGGGTCTCTCGACCCCTTTCCGGCCAAAGGACCGGAAGACTGGCGGAACGAACCGCCGTAACCAGTGGCTTCAAGTTAATTCCTGGATTAGAGAATTTCCACCTACAAAAAGTCGGATGCCGCCATGCCGTTCGCGCATGCCGCAAACCGCTTCACGGTCCAACGACCCTCAGTGGATCTCCGCCAGGCGGGCCAGCAGAAAATCGCGGAACACGGCAACCCGCTTGGAATTCCGCAGCTCTTCCGGATAGACGAAATACACATCGAGAACCGGTGACTTCAGCTCGCTCAGAACGCTCACCAGGTCCGGATTCTCGTTCACCAGGTAATCCGGCAATGCACCGATGCCGATGCCGGATCGGACCGCCAGCAGCATCGCCTGTGTGCTGTTCACCTCCAGCAGCGCTCGGCGGGGATTCCCAGGACGCCGCCCGACCTCAGCCAGCCAGTTGATGTCCGGTACCGGCGAATGATAGTCGCCAAACAGGATCAGCCTGTGCGCATCCAGATCCTCGGCCCGCTGCGGCACGCTGTGCCGCTTCAGATAATCCGGTGCAGCACACACCACCCAGTGCATCGACATCAGGTGGCGTTGCACCAGGTCCGGCTGCTTCGGCGCGTGCATGCGGATGGCAACATCCGCCTCGCGCATCGCCAGATCGAGCTCCAGATCGTCCAGCAGCAAGGAAATCGACACGTCCGGATAGGTCTCCAGGAACTGGGCCAGCCGGGGTGCCAGCCAGGTCGCGCCGAAGCCAACCGTCGTGGTCACCTTCAAACGCCCGGCCGGCTTCTCCTTGCTCTCGGTCAGCAGTGCCTCGGTCATCGCCAGCTTGGCGAATACCTCCCGCACGGTCCGGTTCAACGCCTCGCCCTGCTCCGTCAGGATCAGGCCCCGCGCATGGCGGTGGAACAGCGGCACCGACAGCGATTCCTCAAGCGCCGAGATCTGCCGGGAAACCGCGGACTGGCTCAGGTTCAGGGTATCCCCGGCATGCGTGAAGCTGCCGGCCTCCGCCACCGCATGGAAAACGCGCAACTTGTCCCAATCGATCACTCAGCCACCCCCTGCCACCGGGACCCGCCCGGCGGCGCGCTCAGCCTGCCCTTGCGACAAACTACCTATGCGTAGCGCGCATACAACCCGGTTGTAACCCCAAACCGTCCGAGTCGCGAGCCTCCCCAGCTCAATCGGGGCTCAATCCGCAGCCAACGCAGCGGCGACATGCAGCCCGGAAAGAAACTTTTCCGTCTCCAGAGCCGCCATGCACCCCGTTCCGGCGGCGGTAACCGCCTGGCGGAACACCTTGTCCTGCACGTCACCGGCCGCGAACACGCCAGGAATTGAAGTCTGCGTGCTGCCGGGCAAGACGCGGATATACCCGTCGCCATCCATCGGCACCTGACCGGCGAAGATCGCGGTATTGGGCACGTGCCCGATGGCGATGAACACGCCATCCACCGCCAGGTCGGAGACCAGGCCCGTCCTGACGTTCTTCAGCCGCACACCGGTCACGCTCTCCGGTTGCCCGCCGCCGAGGATCTCCTCGACGATGCTGTCCCACACGACGCTGATCTTCGGCTCAGCGAACAGCCGCGTCTGCAGGATCTTCTCCGCCCGCAGCTCGTTGCGGCGATGTACCAGTGTCACGTGCGCGGCGTGATGGGTCAAATAGAGCGCCTCCTCGACCGCGGTATTGCCGCCGCCGATGACCGCCACCGATTTCCCCCGGAAGAAGAACCCGTCACAGGTGGCGCACGCCGAGACGCCGCGGCCTTGCAGGCGCTCCTCGGACGCAATCCCCAACCAGCGCGCCTGCGCACCGGTGGCGATGATCACCGAATCCGCCAGGAACACGTCGCCGGAATCGCCGCGGCAGCGCAGCGGCCGGGTGGAGAAATCCACATCCACGATCAGGTCCTGCACGATGCGCGTGCCGACATGCTCGGCCTGGCGCGCCATCTGCTCCATCAGCCACGGCCCCTGGATGATGTCGGCAAAGCCCGGATAGTTCTCCACATCCGTGGTGATCATGAGCTGACCGCCCGGCTGCAGCCCCGCCACCAGAACCGGTGCCAGGTTCGCCCGCGCGGCATAGATTGCCGCCGTATAGCCCGCCGGGCCGGCGCCGATGATCAGCACACGGGTTTGATGAGTTTGGGTCATGCGAATCGGTTCCGCATCATGTCGGCCAGGATATCGGGCCGAAATTGCCTGTAACAACAGCCGGCGTCACGCGTCATCCGCCGAGCCAGCCTGCGTGTCGTCCTCTTGAAACGATTGCCCGGCGGCAATGCACCCGATCAATCAGCTTCACTCGGCAACCCCGACCCGCCGCGATGCCAACACGTGCAGTGGCAGCAGGCACAGCAGCGCCAGCACCGCCGCGATCCCCAATGCCGCAAAGACACGCGACGCGGGCCAGGCCAGCACCAGCGGTGTGATCGCTGTCGGCGCCGCGGCCTGCGCAAGCAGCGCCGGCAAAGCCAGCCGCCCCAGCCGGATCGCGTAGCCTCGGGCGCCAAACAGATGCATCGGCAGGGTGCCCCGGCTGATCGTCAGGATCCCGTTGCTCATGCCATAGCCGACCGCGAAAACGACCGGCGGCGCACCGGCCAGCAGCGCCGCCGCACCCGCCGGCAGCAGCACGGCACCCATCACCGAGGTGGCAAACGGGTCGAACCGCCGCGCCACGCTCCATTCCAGCACCCGCCCGAACACCTGCGACGGCCCGAACAAGGCTGCCACCCCCACCGCGGCACCCGCCGACAAGCCCACCCCCTGCAGCAGCCGGAGCGCATGGACCGACACCACGGCGCTGATGCCCGCGCGTACACTGAAGAACCCAGCAAGCAGGATCAGCGCCGCCGTCCCCGCCTGGCGTGAAGACCCGACCGGCGAAACCGGCGGACCCGTTGCAGCGCCATTCCCGGCGCGCGGAACAAGCCACAGGATCAGCGGCAGATTCAGGCCGAGCTGAATCGCGGCATAAACCACCAGCGTCCCGCGCCAGCCGAGCAGGTGCACCAGCCCGACCCCCATCGGCCAGCCCACGGTTGACGCAAACCCCGCCATCAGCGTGACCCCGACGATCACCGGCCGCGCCTGCTGGCCCAGCAATCGTCCGATGGTTGCAAAGGCCGCGTCATACAACCCGAGCGCCATGCCGGCACCAATCACCGTCCAGCCAATCCACCACCCGGCCAAGTTCGGTAACGCCGCCATGACGACGAGTCCGACCGCCATCACCACGCTGCTGCCGGCAAGCACACCACGTCCACCATGCCGGTCGATACGCCGCCCGACCCGCGGCGACGCCAGTCCGGCGATCAGCAGCGACCACGAAAACCCACCCAGCAACAGCGTCGGCGACTGGTGCAGGCCGCCCGATGCCGGCCCGACGACCACGGTGGGCATATAGAACGTCGTCGCCCAGGCGAGCGTCTGGGTGAACCCAAGCACCAGCCCGAGTCGACGCCCCAGCGTCACGCGGCAAACCCGGGCGCCACTGGCGGCGCCGCGTCCGCGACCAGGTATTGAAGCGCGCGCCCCATCAATCCCGCCCCCCAGCATTCCTGCTCCCCCGTCAATCCCGTCCCCCGCGTCAATCCCGTTCCCCCGCGTCAATCCCGGTCCCCCCCGTCATTACCCGCCCCCCATCATTCCCGCGAAAGCGGGAATCCAACGCCTCCCCACGCAACCCGCGACCTCGGCATAGACGCCCACCTGCGCGAGCATGATGAAAGAGAGCCCGCCTCGCGAACGTCTGCTCCCAGTTCATCCCGCCGGCCGCGCCGCGGAAAGAAAAACTTTTGATTGCGCGGCATTCGCATAAGTTTGGGTTATGGCCGCGCCGACCCTGCGTCAGCTCCAGATGTTTCTCGCCGTGCTCGACAGCGGCAGCGTGTCCGCCGCCGCACGCCGGCTCAATCTGACGCAGCCCGCCGCCAGCCAGCAGCTTCGCCAGCTTGAGCGGGCACTCGGCGTCCGCCTGCTGGAGCGGGCCGGTGGACGGCTGGTGACCACCGCGGCGGGCAACGCGATCCTGCCGGCCGCGCGCCGTGCACAGGCGGCGGTCACGGACGCAATGTCCGCCGCCGCCGAGCATCGCACCGGCGCAACCGCCGAGGTGCGGATGGGAACCGGTGCCACCGCCTGCATCCATCTGCTTCCGCCGGTGCTCGCAGCGCTGCGGCAGCGCATGCCCGGACTGGGCGTGACGATCGCGACCGGCAACACGCCCGACATCCTGCGCCGGCTGGAAGCAGGCGATCTGGACATCGCACTGATCACGCTGGGCACGGCCCTGAGCCGCTCGTTGACATCGGTACGACTGGTCGCCGATCCATTGATGGCGATCCTGCCGGCTACGATGGTGCCGGACACCGCACGATTATCGCCGCTGCAATTGGCGCACCTGCCGTTGGTGCTCTACGAGCCGGGCGGAACCACCCGCGCGCTGATCGAATCCTGGTTCCGGCGCGCCGGCGTCACGCCCCATCCGGTGATGGAACTCGGCAGTGTGGAGGCGATCAAGGCGATCGTTGCCGGCGGCCTGGGCGCCTCCATTCTGCCGTGCCTGGCGTTGCGCGATCCCATGCCGGACACGGTGACGCGGCCGCTGCGCCCGGCGCTGACGCGACAGCTTGGCTACGTCCTGCGTCGGGAAAAGATCATGGACCGCGGAATGCGCGCGATGGTCGAAACGCTCGACAGCTTGCGAACCCACGCCAGCCTCTGACATCGCCGTCACCTGCGATCCCGCCCGGGACCACACGCGGATCGCCGCGAGCGGCGCCACCCACGCCGGCTATTTCGTCCGGCTGCTTGCATTCGCCGGCTGCCCGATCGGCGGCACGTCGCCGCTCATGCCCGCCAGCACCTCCGCGACATGCCGCACCGCCCCCGGCTGTCCTTCCCGCGTCATCCGTCCGGCAATGTTCAGCAGACATCCCAGATCGCCGGCCAGCACCGTGCCAGCGCCGGTGGCCGCAATGTCGCGCACCTTATCCGCCGCCATGCGCACCGAGATGTCCGGATATTTCACGCAGAACGTCCCGCCGAACCCACAGCAAATCTCCGGTTCCGCCATTTCGCGGATGTCGATGCCGGCAGCTCTCAGCAGCATGCGCGGCTGCTGCTTGATGCCGAGTTCCCGCAGGCCCGCGCAACTGTCGTGGTACGTCACGGTACCGCCTACCTGCGTGCTGGCCAGCGTCGTCAGCTTCAGCACATCGACCAGGAAGCTCACCAACTCGTAAGTGCGCGCGGCGAGCGCGTCGGCGCGGCCGCGCAGGTTCGGATCGTTATCGAACAAATGCGGCATGTGGGTGCGCAGCATGCCGCCGCAGGAGCCGGATGGAACCACGACATAATCGTAGCCGCCGAACGTATCCAGGATGCCGCGCGCCAGATCGCGCGTGGTGACGCGGTCGCCCGAGTTGTAGGCGGGCTGCCCGCAGCATGTCTGGGCGCGCGGCACCTCCACCTGGCATCCGGCATCTTCCAGCAATCTGATCGCCGCGAACCCGACGGTGGGACGATAGAGATCGACCAGGCAGGTCACAAAAAGCGCGACGCGCGGTTTGGCAGGCATGCCCGTCTCTTAGAGCAGATCGCGCCTGACTGAAATCGCGCCCTTCCCAGCGGCGCGTGAATCTGCCTTTCCCGGCGCGTCCGGTGATCTGCTTCACATGCGTAAGGCGTCGGGCGTGCCAATCGAGCGCAATATCTGCTGGCGGGATGAACCATGCTCCACGCACGCTCCGGGTTGCTGACCTCCCTGCGCGCCCGGCTATGGGTGATGCCGCCCGTCCTTATCGGGATCGCCGTGCTGTCATGGGGCATCCGGAGCGGCCGCATCGTGCTGCCGAGCCCCGGCGTGGAGCAGCAGCACGCGATCGAGCTGCAATTCGACACCGAGGATGCCGACCTTTGTGACCAGTTCGGCTTTGCTCCGGGAACGTCACGCCATGTTGGTTGCAAACGCGACCTGCTGGCGATGCGTCACCGTGACCAGGAGATGCAAACCCCGATCAACTTCTGAGGGCGGATGCGCATTTGCGGACCACGCCATCCCGCCCGCATACGATGATACTCTTTTTCTAGACCTGTCTAAAAATCATTGCGGGATTTGTTAACAACCCGCTAATGTCCGTGCTGCCAACGAACTCCGCATACCCACATCCGCACGCGCGAGGCAGCCATGACATCCCGCATTCCGGCAAGACCAAAGACCATCGCTGCCGCCCTGATCGCACTTGGCCTGACAGTCAGCGGGCACGCCAATGCGATGGAATACCTCTTTGGTTTCAGTTATGACGATGGCAATGAATCGCTGACGCTGAATTTTGCCAGCGGCGGCAGTGCCGTGCTGACCACCGGCGACAAGCAGGGCTGGTGGAGCGCCACGATGCCCAACTCAGCCGGCAACGACGACTACTTCGTCGGCAATCCACTTGCAGACAGCAGCCCGCAATGGCTCCGCAACTTCTTCACCTTCGACATTTCCGGCCTGCGCGGACAGACCGTCACCAGCGCCACCCTGACCTTGACCAATTTCATGAGCATGTCGGATTCGGGACAAACCAGCCTGCAATACACGCTCTACGACGTGTCCACCCCCGCCGCCCTGCTCGATGCGGTCGGTGGACCGAACGCGGCAATTTATGACGACCTCGGCTCCGGCGTCAGCTATGGCAGCTACAGCCTGCCGGTGACCGGGCTGGACCTCAGCACCTCGCAACTCGCGCTGAACGCCAACGCGGTCGGTGATCTCAACGCCGCGATCGCCGGCCGTACCCCCAGCTTCTCCATCGGCGGAACCTTGCCCAGTCTCGCGGTTCCCGAACCGCCCTCGCTCCTGATGCTGAGCATCGGCCTGCTGGCGGCCGCGGGATTGCGTCGGCAGCAAGCCAGGCCGCCGGCCCGCTAGCCCGGTTTCACTTGAAAGCGACCCACACCCGTCATTCCCGCGAAAGCGGGAATCCAGACCAACCCCCGAAATTCCTCGGCTTTCACCTGGATTCCCGCGCTTTCACGGACACGACGGATCCACAGTCTTCGTCCGCGCGGTTTGGTACAAGATCGCTCCGCGATTCCGATCCGGCTGATATTGCTCTATACCACGCCCGCGCGCGCCGGACGTGGAATCGCGACCCGCGCCGCCAGCCACTCGGATAACCGTGCCGTCTCGCCCGCAGTCACTCGCAGCCCAAGCTTACTGCGCCGCCATAATATATCCGCCGCCGTCCTCGCCCATTCGGTGCTGCACAGCCACTCCACCTCGCGTTCGCTCAGCTCTGCACCAAAGCCGCATCCAAGATCCGGCGCCGCGCGCGCATCACCCAGCACGTCCGTCGCCAGCGTACCATAGCTGTGGACCAGCCGGAACGCCGTCCGTTCCGTCAGGAACGGATACCGGCTTCGCAGTCCAACCTGCAAAGCCGCAACATCGTCCCAAGCGAAATCACCCCCCGGCAGCGGTGCCTCCGCCGTCCAGCCACGCGGCAGGCCGGGAAAGAACGGCGCCAGCCTGGTCATCGCCGCCTCCGCCAGCCGGCGGAACGTGGTGATCTTGCCGCCGAACACGGTCAGCAGCGGTGGCTGCCCGGCCGGTGCCTCCAGCTCCAGCACGTAATCCCGCGTCGCGTCCTGCGCCTTGCTCGTGCCGTCGTCCCGCAGCGGACGCACACCCGCATAGCGCCACACGATGTCCGCCGACGTCACCGGCTGGCGGAAATACTCGCTGACGGCGGCGAGCAGGTATGCCTCCTCGGCGGCCGTGCTCGCCACATCGGCAGGATCGCCGGAATAGTCTTCGTCGGTGGTGCCGATCAGGGTGAAATCCGATTGATACGGAATCGCGAAGCAGATGCGGCCGTCAGCATTCTGGAAGATGTACGCACGGTCGTGCTGGTACAGGCATCGCACCACGATGTGGCTGCCCTTCACCAGCCGCACGCGGGACCGGGCATGATGCCCGACCGCTTCGTTCGGCACCCGAGAAACCCAAGGTCCAGCGGCATTCACCAGCGCCCGCGCGGCAATCTCCTGCAAGCCGCCGCCGGACTGCAGCGTCAGCCGCCACGATCCATCGATCCGCCGCGCTGCCGTGCATCGCGTTCGCGTGCGAATGTCGGCACCGCGCGCGGCCGCGTCACGCGCGCACAGCACCACCAGCCGCGCATCATCCACCGAACAATCGGAATATTCGAACGCCCTCTCGTACCCGGATTGCAAAGGTTCGCCCACCGGATCGCGCCGCAGATCGACGCTGCGCGTCCCCGGCAGGATCCGCCGGCCGCCGAGATGGTCGTACAGGAACAGCCCCAGCCGCAGCTCCCACCACGGCCGCAGCCCGGCATGATGCGGCAGCACGAAGCGCAACGGGCGAATGATGTGCGGAGCCGAGCGCAGCAGCACCTCGCGTTCCGCCAGCGCCTCGCGCACCAGCCGGAACTCATACCGCTCCAGATACCACAGGCCACCATGGATCAGCTTGGTGGAAGCAGAAGATGTCCCGCTCGCCAGATCGTCCTGCTCCACCAGCAGCACGGACAAACCCCGCCCGGCGGCATCGCGCGCGATGCCTGCCCCGTTCACCCCGCCCCCGATCACCGCGAGGTCGAACATGTCCGCACTCATCGGGTACCGGCGATCCGGTCGAGCCGGAGCCGCTGGCGGTCGTCGGTCAAT
>DATDIC010000369.1:0-3339 GCA_036521275.1 Acetobacteraceae bacterium | reverse complement strand
TGATTACCGGCGCGGACGAGGCGATTGCCGCGCATCAGCGGGTCGCGGAGGCGAGCTGGCGGGAGGCGTTGAAGGGCGCCGCCGGGGCCAGCCGGCTGCGGCAATTGCTGGGTGCGACGACCCTGGTGACCTGATACGAACCGGCGCCGATGAGGACGCTCGATCCGTCATGCCCGCGAAAACGGCATCCGCGCGAGAGCCCGCGACATTCCGGGGGTTTGTTGGATTCCCGCTTTCGCGGGAATGACGCCGGCAGGCTGAATGGTGATCAACGGACATAGACGCGGATTTGTGGCCGGGTGATCGCGTCGTCCACGCCAGCGCGAAGCTGGATGTCGGTGGCCGATACGCCATCCTGCGCGATCTGCTGCATGACCGTGGCGGCATCCGGCTGACCCGCGGCGATGGCTTTGGTCTGGGCCGCCGCGTCGGTGCCGCCGGGGATGGCGATGGTCACGTCGAACTGCACGCGCGGATCGCGGCTGCGGGCCTGCTGGACGGCGAAGCGCAGCAGGTCGCGATAGGACGAGATGGGCGTGCCCTCGTCGATGCTGAGCAGGGCGGCGCGTCGGTCGAAGCGCGGCGCGGTGGGGAGGATGGCGGGGTTCTGCGACGGGGACGGCGCGAAGGTGGTCTGATCGATCAGCTTGCAGCCGGCAAGGGTGAGGCCGAGCGCCAGGAACAGCGGGACATGCCGGAACGATGATCGGGCGCCTGGTTCAGGCCGCCGCGGCTCGTCCGGGCTGCGCGGCGATGGGTTTCCTGAGGCACGAACCACGGGCGACTCCCTGGGACGGGGCGGAAACTTGCAGGAAGCCCGGTTGCGGGCAAGATGCCGCGGTTTCCCCGATGAGGTGCGCGCGATGCCGGGCCACAGGAACAATCCGACGAACCAGCGGATCGACGGCAAGCGGCTGTGGGACAGCCTGATGCAGATGGCGGAGATCGGGGCGACGTCGCGGGGCGGCGTGCGGCGCCTGACCCTGACGGAGGTGGACAAGCGCGGGCGCGACCGGTTCCGCGGCCTGTGTGAGGCGGCAGGGCTGACCGTGCGGGTGGATGCCATCGGCAACATGTTCGCCCGGCGCGAAGGGCGGGATGCGGCGCGGCTGCCGGTGCTGTTCGGCAGCCATCTGGACAGCCAGCCTTCGGGCGGGAAGTTCGATGGCGCGCTGGGGGTGCTGGCCGGGCTGGAGGTGATGCGGGCGCTGAACGAGCTGGGCATCGAGACCGAGGCGCCGCTGGAACTGGTGAACTGGACCGACGAGGAGGGCAGCCGGTTCGGGCACAGCCTGATGGGCTCCGGGGTGTGGGCCGGGGTGTATGGGCTGGCGCAGACCTATGATCTGGCTGATCTGGAGGGGGTCACGGTGGGCTCGGCGCTGGACGGGATCGGCTATCGCGGGAGCGAGCCGGCGGCGGCGTTTCCGGCCGATGCGTATTTCGAGCTGCATATCGAGCAAGGGCCGATCCTGGAGCGGGAGGGCAAGCAGATCGGCATCGTGACCGGGGCACAGGCGCAGGTCTGGTACGACGCGGTGGCGCATGGGGTGGAGAGCCATGCGGGGACGACGCCGCCCTCGGCCCGGAAGGACGCACTGGTGTGTGCGGGGCGGGTGATCGACCTGGTGGACCGGATGATGCGGGCGCGCGGCGAGGATGGGCGCGGGACGGTGGGGCAGCTTCAGGTATTTCCCAACAGCCGCAACGTGATACCGGGCGAGGTTCGGTTTTCGGTGGAGTTCCGGCATCCGGACGAGGCAGAGCTGGACCGGCTGGACGCGCAGTTTCCGCGCGAGGCCGGGTTCATTGCCCGCGATTGCGGGGTACGGCTGGAGCTAAGCCGGCTGTTCCGTATTCCGGCGCAGGCATTCGATCCGGCGTGCGTCGGACTGGTGCGGGACGCGGCGGGGCGGCTGGGCTATGCGGCGCGGGAGATCGTGTCGGGGGCGGGGCACGATGCGGTATACGTGGCCCGGCATGTGCCGACAGCGATGATTTTCACGCCATGCAAGGACGGACTGTCGCATAATGAGGCGGAGAGCATGCTGCCGGCGGAAGCCGAGGCCGGCGCGCAGGTTCTGTTCGAGGTGGTGCTGGCGCGGGCCGGTCGGGTGGGGTGACGCGTTGTACAACGGAGTGGTTTGGGGCGCGCGGCGTTGTACAACGGGGCAGTTTGGGGCGCGCCGCGTTGTACAACGGAGCGGTTTGGGGCGTGCGGCGTTGTACAACCGCGGTAACGGCAAGGACCGGATCTAGGCCGGCGTTAACAAGTTGGAAGCTTCCCGGGCGCTGATGCGGCTTCGCGGGACGGCGACAGGGAGGCGGCGTGTCAACGTATCAATCCGAGCGTCCGGGCAACCGGGCCGGGTGGCTGACCCGACAGCGCGTGATGACGGCGCTGGAGTTGGTGGTCAATCTGGGATTGCCGTGGTGCATGTATGTGCTGACGAAGCCGCGCTGGGGCGAGGTGCATGCGATCATGGCCTCGGCGGCTCCGCCGATCGTGTGGAGCGTGGCGGAGTTCGCGCGACGGCGAAAGGTGGATGCGCTGTCGGTGCTGGTGCTGGGCGGGATCGCACTGTCCTTGGTGGGGTTTGCGCTGGGCGGATCGCCACGCTTGCTGCTGATGCGGGAGTCGCTGATCACCGGGCTGATCGGGCTGGCGTTCATTGTTTCAGCCATTATCAGGCGTCCGCTGGTCTATGTGCTGGCGTGCGCGGCGATGGCACGACGGTCGACGGCGGAGCGGGACGAGTTCAGCGCCGAGCGGGAGCAGCCGGGGTTCCGGCGAGCGATGACGGTGATGACGGTGGTGTGGGGGTGCGGGTTCGTGGTGGAGACCTGCGTGCGGGCGGCGCTGGTGTTCTCGATCCCGGTGGAGCGGTTCCTGGTGGTGGGCCCGATCATTGGTTACGGAACGATCGGGCTGCTGATGGGATGGACGTTTCTGTATGCTCGGCGGGGGGAGTCGGACGGGGACGGCCACGCGGCGAATGGAGGCTGAGTTCGGTGGAGACGAAACGGGTGGAGACGGCGCCCGGCCCGCCTCCCCCGTCATTCCCGCGACAGCGGGGATCCAGGCAACCCTGGGATTTCGTGGGCTTTCGGCTGGATGCCCGCTTTCGCGGGCCTGACGAAAAGACGGGCGTGACGGATGTGCGGATGTGCGGGCGGATGCAGGGTGCGCGCTCAGGGTTCGGCGAGGGCGGCGCGGGTGCCGTTGCGTTGAGGCACGCCGCCGCGGACTTCGCCGGGCGCGGTGCTGCCCCAGAAGGATTCGAACCCGTCGGGCAGTGAGCGGCTGTTGGGGGTGGCGAGCCAGAGGCGGAACAGCAG
>DATDIC010000368.1:0-7669 GCA_036521275.1 Acetobacteraceae bacterium | reverse complement strand
CGTTCGAGCTGGAGCTGGATGCCATCGCCGATCCGAAGCGACGGCGGCGGGGTGCGCCGGACCTGCCGGCGTTCCAGCCGGTGCGGCGGGATTTTGCGTTCCTGGTGGATGCGGGCGTGACGGCGGAAGCGGTGCTGAAGGCCGCGCGCGCGGCGGACCGGACGTTGATCGCCGGGGTCGGGCTGTTCGATGTGTACGAGGGGGAGCAAGTGCCGGCGGGCAAGAAGTCGCTGGCCATCGAGGTAATGTTCCAGCCGCGGGACCGCACGCTGACGGACGCGGAGATCGAGGCGCTGGCAGGGAAGGTGGTGGCAGCGGTCGCAAAGGCGACCGGGGCGCTGCAGCGGTAAGTCGCGGCGGACTTGACCGCCGCCGCGCGCGGCGCGTTAATGCGATTGGTGCTGGGCAGGAAGAGATCGTTTGTAACCTAACCAAATAACGGATTGTCGGGATCCACGATGGGTCCAACGATGAACGGGAGGGCGAGATGGACGGTGCGACCAACATCTATGTCGGTGCCGCGGCAACGAAAGATGGCGGCCAGGGCGGCCTGTTCGGCCGCTCGGCCGAGGGCGGCGAGTGGCGGCACGTGTTCAGCGCGGCCGATGTGCACGCGATCACCGTGCATCCGAGCGATCCGGACGTGGTGTTCATCGGCACGAAGGACGGACCGTACCGCAGCACGGATCGCGGCGCGCACTGGGAACGAGTGGGTTTCCCGGATCGCGACGTGCAGGTGTGGTCGATCATGGTGGACCGGCGCGATCCCCGCACCGTCTATGCGGGCGGATCGCCGGTCGCGGTGTACCGCAGCGACGATGGGGGAGAGCATTTCAAGCGCATGCCCGATCCCGGCCTGCCGAACCGGGTGACGATGTCGTTTCCGTGCCGCGTGATGCGGTTCGCGGCGCATCCGCGCAACGCGGGCGAAGTCTATGCGACGCTGGAGGTGAACGGTGCCATGCGCAGCCGCGACGGGGGCGAAAGCTGGTCGGACTGCAGCGACGATTTGCAGCGATTGTCGGAACAGCCGCGGCTGAAAAGCCGGATTCTGAGCGACACGGATGCAGAGGGCATGCTGGACGGGCACGCGATCGCCATCAGCGACGCGGACCCGGACGGCGTGATCCTGGCAGTGCGGATGGGCCTGTTCCGCAGCGGCGATCAGGGCAAGTCCTGGCAGGACATGCAGGTGGGACGGTTTTCGCCGTACACCTATGGGCGCGACATCCGCGTGTCGCCGCAGGACCCGAAAACCCTGTACGCATGCCTGTCGGTGGCGGCGAACAGCGAGGCGGGGGCGCTGTTCCGCAGCTCCGATACGGGACAGAGCTGGCAGCGGTTCGATACTGTCACACCGCACAGCACGGTAATGGCGGTCGCGCTGCTCGATCGCGATCCGGAGCAGGTCTATATCGTCGCGCGCCGTGGCGAAGTGTTCGGCACGCAGGATGGCGGGGCGAGCTGGCAGCAGATAGCGATGCCGGCTGCATGCAAGGACCTGTATGCGGTGGCGTGCGGGTGACAGGAGGGCGCGGTGGCAAAAGGGTACGTGGTGGGGGAGATCGAGGTGACCGATCCGGCGCTGTTCGAGGAATATCGCAGCAAGGTACCGGCCACGATCGCGGCGTATGGCGGGCGCTACCTCGTGCGCGGCGGCGAGACGCAGCGGCTGGAAGGTGACCGGCCGCCGCGCCGCATGGTGGTCGTGGAATTCGAGTCACCGCGGCGCGCGTCGGAGTGGTATCATTCGGAAGAATATCGCCCGCTGAAGGCACTGCGGATGAAGGCGTCGAAGGGGCATATAGTGCTGACAGCGGGCTTGGACGCAACGTAGCCGGACGCTGGCCGCAGTTCCGTAACCGGATCGCCTGAAACCAGCCATTCGGGAGGGTGTGGGTCTCCGGCGTCATATTCGCGCCGGGGCGGATGTGGGTCCTGCTGCCGCCGTCACGGGCCACCTGGCTGGCCTCCAATTGCAGCCTTGCGATTTCATCACCCGAAACAACTGCTCGATCGCTTGTGCGGGAATGACGCGACTAGCCGCGCGCGGGATCGAAGAAGGCGGCTGCGGAGGCGGCAATCACGTCCAGCGAATTGCGCGCGCCGTCCGCCTCGCCTTTTTCGAAATCGCCTTCGATGCGCGCCATCTGGTTGGTGACATGCGCGAAGCACAGCACGGGTTGACCTCGGGCGCGGGCAAAGGCGTAGAGCGCCGCTGCCTCCATTTCCACGGCGAGCGCGCCATGCGCACGCGCAGCGACGATGGCATCCTCGGTTTCGCGATAAGGAGCGTCCGTGGTCCAGGAGGTGCCGCGATGAATGACGAGGGGCAAGGCGGCGAGACGCGCGAAGGCCCGATCGGCCAGATTGCGATCGGCCTCTGCGAAGACTGATGCCGGCAGATAGTGATGGCTGGTGCCCTCGTCGCGCAGCGCGCGATCGATCAGCACGAAATAGGGTGGCGGCCCTTTCGCTTCGATCTGTCCGGCCGAGGTGATGCTGACGAGAAAGCGGCAGCCGGAGACAAAGAGTTGCTCCGCCACCAGCACCGCGAAGGGTGCACCGACGGCGCATCCGACGATGCCGATGGAGATGCCGCCATGGTCGGTGACGATCATGTCCGTGTGGTAGCAGGCCCAACCGGCCGCCTTGCGCGCGGTGCCGGCATTGCGCAGATGGCGCACGATGTCGCCGTCGGGATCGAGCGCGCAGATGGCGGGCACGCTTTGCTCCGGCAGGCCGCGTTGTCGGCGTGCCTCGCGCAGCAGATTGGCCGGCGCGAAGACTGAGGGGGCTGCATGCTGCTTGGGTGCAAGTATGTTCGGCGCGGGCGGCTGCTCCGTCATGGTGCTGCGGGCTGCGCGTTCATCGATCGTTCAGCGTTGTTTTTCGAGGAAAGCCCGCACCACGGCGACCGTCGCGGCCGGCTGTTCCTCCATCAGCCAATGACCGGCATTCGCGATGACGGATTCCTCGACATGGTTCGCCGCGGCCCGCATGACGGTTGCCATCATCGGGCCGAACGATTTCTCGCCGCCGACCGCAAGGACCGGCATCGCAAGCTTGCCCCTGTCGACGAAATTTTTGTTGTCGAGAGCATCCTGGTCGAACGCCGCGAACTGCGCAAAGCCCGCGCGCATGGCGCCGGGCCGTGCATAGAGTTTGGCGTAGTGTTCGCGGGAAGCTTCGGAGAACGCTCTCGGGTCGGCCGAAAATTCGTTCCAAAAACGATCGAGGTAGATCCGCTCGCGTCCGTCGACCAGCCGCTCCATGTCGGGGCCACCAAAACGGAAATGCCATAGAAGCGGGTTTTTCAGGATCTCCTGCCACCGTCCGATGCCGGGCAGCGGCGCGTCCATGAGAACGAAACGGGTGACGCGGTCCGGATGCTGCGCCGCGAACGCATAGCCGACCATGTTGCCGATATCGTGGGTGATGAGGTCGGCAAGCTGGATGTTCAGTTGGTCGAGGATGCCGGCAATATCGCGGCTCTGGGTTTTCTTATCGTATCCACCGGCAGGATGGGAAGACAGTCCCATGCCGCGCAGATCCGGCACGATCACGGTGTGGTCGCGTGCAAGATCGGTGGCGAGTGGAACCCACATATCGCCGGTTTCGCCGTAACCGTGCAGCAAGACGGCGGCTGGTCCGGCGCCGCCAATCCGAACGTTCAAAGTGACGCCGTTGGTCGGCATGTCCTGGGTCCGGAAGGCGGCGGGAAACCGGGGCATCTCTGCATTGGTCGGCATAGTCTTACCTCCATGGCAAAGAACCGCCGGCGGCCGCTCTGCTTCGACGCCGTATAGCATGCGCAACGCGGGCTGTCGTGGCGGACCGGGTGCGAACTGCGACCGCGCGCTTGAGCGACAAGCAGCCAAGTCCGCCGGCAGGTGATGGCGATAACTCCCCTATGACGCGGGCGGCCCATGTCGTAATTGAAGTGAAAGGAGAGTGACGACTGCGAGGCGCGGCGGGGATTGCTTGGAGGAACAGAACATGTCCGAAGATCCGGCTTGCGAGGCCGCCAATACGGCTGAAGGCGTGCGGCTTGCGGAAGCTCGCGACCAAGGAGCCCTGTGGAAGCTTTGGGGGCCGTATCTGAGCGAGCGCCAATGGGGCACGGTCAGGGAGGATTACAGCGACAACGGAGACGCATGGAACTACTTCAACCACGACCAGGCGCGATCGCGCGCCTATCACTGGGGTGAGGACGGCATCGCCGGCATCAGCGATGACAAGCAGCGGCTGTGCTTTGCCCTGGCACTTTGGAATGGGCATGACCCGATCCTGAAGGAGAGGCTGTTCGGGCTGACCAACAGCGAGGGCAACCATGGGGAGGACGTGAAGGAGTATTACTTCTACCTCGATAACACGCCGACCCATTCTTACATGAAGTTATTGTACAAATATCCGCAAGGTGAATATCCGTACGGCGATCTTGTCGAGACCAATCGGCGGCGCAGCCGCACGGAACCGGAGTACGAACTGCTGGATACCGGCGTGTTCGATGAGGATCGCTATTTCGATGTGTTCGTGGAATACGCCAAGCAGACACCAACCGATATCCTGATCCAGATCACCCTGTGCAACCGGGGGCCCGATGCGGCGGCGGTTCACGTGCTGCCGACGCTGTGGTTCCGCAATATCTGGGCATGGTGGCCCGACGCACCGAAGCCTTCGTTGCGGGAGATCAGTACGAAGAGCGGTGTCGCCGGAATTGCGGCGTCGGATGGCGGGCTCGGCGATTATTTCCTGTATTGCGAGGGCAAGCCGTCGCTGCTGTTTACGGAGAATGAAACCAACAATCAGCGGCTCTTCGGCTCGGCCAATGCGGGGCCTTACGTGAAGGATGGGATCGACAACTTCGTCGTTGCCGGCATGCAGGATGCGATCAATCCGCGGCAGGAGGGAACCAAGAGTGCCGCGCATTACCGGCTTATTGTGGGGCCGGGCCAGAGCGAAACAATCCGGCTGCGGCTGAGCAAGGCGGGGCCTGACGCGATCGGAGACCCCTTCGGGAGGGTGTTCGCGCAGATCGTGGGGGAACGTCGGCTTGAGGCCGACGCGTTCTATCGCTCCGTCACGCCGCCAGGCATCGCCGGGGATGCGGCCAATGTGATGCGGCAGGCGTTGGCCGGGATGCTGTGGAGCAAGCAGTGCTACTTCTTCGATGTCGACAAGTGGCTGGAGGAGCATGGCGCCGACCCGATGCGCCGCGGAACCCGCCAGGTGCGCAACAGCGAATGGCAGCACATGGTCAGCTACGACATCATCTCGATGCCGGACAAGTGGGAATATCCCTGGTTTGCCGCGTGGGACCTGGCGTTCCATGCCATGGCCCTTTCGACGGTGGATGTCGACTTCGCCAAGCAGCAGCTCGATCTGATGCTGCAAGGGTTCTATCTGCATCCGACCGGGCAGATGCCGGCGTACGAGTGGAATTTCAGCGACGTCAATCCACCGGTGCACGCCTGGGCGACGATTTTCCTGCACCGGACGGAGCAGGCGCTCGGTCGCGAGCCGGACATGGAATTCCTGGCGCGCGCGTTTACCAAGCTGTCACTGAATTTCACCTGGTGGGTGAATCGCAAGGACCGATTTGGCAAGAACCTTTATGAGGGCGGCTTTCTAGGCCTGGACAATATCGGGGTGTTCGACCGCAGCGCTCCTTTGCCGACGGGGGGATACCTGGAGCAGGCCGACGGCACTGCCTGGATGGCTTTGTTCTGCCAGAACCTGCTTGAGATCGGCGTGGTGCTTGCGGCGCGCTATCCGACTTACGAGGACTTGGCTACGAAATTCGCCGAGCAATTCCTCTGGATCGGGCATGCAATGAATGGCGCGGGTCCGGACGGCATGTGGGATGAGGCGGATGGATTTTACTATGACGTGCTTCGCCTACCCGACGGTGGCGCGACGCGGCTCAAGGTACGCTCCATGGTGGGACTGCTGCCGATTTGCGCCATCACGGTGGTGGAGCCGTGGCAGCGGGATCGCGTGCCGCGGCTGGTGGCGACCTTCATGGAGCGGCTGCGGCGGATGCCGGAGATCCTTGACGCCATCCATCCGACGGGGCCGGATCATCTCGGGCAACAGGGGCGCGGGATTGTTGCGCTGGTAAACCAGGACCGGCTGCGCCGTATCCTTGCGCGCATGCTGGACGAGGACGAGTTCCTCAGCCCGTATGGCATCCGCGCGCTGTCCCGCTATCATGCCGAGCATCCCTACGTGTTCCCGGTGAATGGCAGCGAATACCGGGTGAATTATCTTCCGGCGGAATCGGATACCGGGATGTTCGGCGGCAATTCCAACTGGCGTGGCCCGGTATGGATGCCGGTGAATGCGTTGCTGATCCGCGCGCTGCTGCAGTACTACCTGTATTATGGGGATACGTTCAAGGTCGAGTGCCCCACTGGCTCTGGCAACTGGATGAACCTGTTTGAGGTGAGCCGCGAGATCACCAGACGGCTGACCGGCATATTCCTGCGCGACGAAACGGGCCAACGGCCGGTGTTTGGCGGGGCGGGAAAGTTTCAGACGGACCCGCATTGGCGGGATTGCCTGTTGTTCTACGAGTATTTTCATGGCGACAACGGTGCCGGTATCGGCGCCAGCCATCAGACCGGGTGGACCGGTATTGTGGCAAAGCTGATTGAAATTCACGGTCGGCTAGATGCACGCACATTTCTGGAAAGCGGCAAGGCAGGCGCGTTCGCTCGGGGTGGATAGGCCCGTGGACCGCAACGACGAACGAGCGGGGCCGTGGGGGGCGAAGTCGTGGATGGCCGGGACAAGCCCGGCCAAGACGGGGTGGGGCGCGGGTTGGTATTAGAGTAGCGTCAGCGTGGGGACGTCGCCGGCGAGGCGACTGCGAACCTCGGCTGTTATCAACTTTCGCGTCGAGATACGACCTGAAATCAGTCGTGCAACTACGTGCGCGGAAAGACGCAGCCTGCCGTGGCGAAGTGCGTGCAATATTTGCTTGCGGATGACTACGGAGATGACGGTCATTTCCATCTTCATCGGCAGCAACCACATGAGAATTGTGACGGCGCGACGCGCCGACGGGCGGGTGAAGACCGTGGGACGGCGGTAACCCCATCGCTCGTAGTTCTCATTGAAGAGCACGAACAGTATTGCGCGATCCATGATGAACATGTTTCGCGAATGCGGCCGAACCTGCTCCACCCTGGCTCCGGACCAGGCGTTCGGGCCGGTTCCGACAACCCACTTGATTCCGTTGAATGTGCTGCGTACCAGACTGGACGCAGGTGCCAGGCCGAGCCAACTGGCAACCCGGCTCATTGTTTCCGCGGTGTTCAGGTGCAGGTCTTCGAACCGGACTGCGCGGGTGCAGGCGTCCATTCCGATATGGGGGCGATCGGATCGCATAACATCCGTCAAAACCCACCAGGCGGGATCGATATACCGGGTCAACGGGGTCGGCGCACTCGGCAACAGGGTACTTCGGTGCGCAAATTGTCCGTCATCCGTTTGAAACCGGAATTGGGTGTCAAACCAGGAGTCGATTGTCGTGATCGGGTCCCGTACGGTGTGGAGGAAACGGCCGTTGGGAAAGTCTTCGACAAATTGCCGAGCGAATAACTCACTCCTGCGGTGGTGGGCATAGACCATGAGGGGATTGGGCGTCGCCGGGCGGCGATTT
>DATDIC010000367.1:0-9556 GCA_036521275.1 Acetobacteraceae bacterium | reverse complement strand
CCGATGCGCCGCCGCCCGACCGAACACCACCAAATCCAGCAGCGAGTTCGTCCCCAGCCGATTAGCCCCATGCACCGAAACGCAGGCACATTCGCCCACCGCCATCAGCCCCGGCACCACCGCATCCGGATCGGCCGGCGTCGGCCGCAGCACCTCGCCATGATAGTTCGTGGGGATACCACCCATGTTGTAGTGCACGGTGGGCAGCACCGGGATCGGGTCCTTCGTCACCTCCACCCCGGCAAACACCCGTGCCGTTTCAGAGATACCGGGCAGCCGCTCATGCAGCAGCTCGGCACCGAGATGCTCCAGATGCAGCATGATATGGTCCTTGTGCGGACCGCAGCCGCGCCCTTCATTGATCTCGATGGTCATCGACCGCGACACCACGTCGCGCGATGCCAGGTCCTTCGCGGTCGGCGCGTACCGCTCCATGAACCGTTCGCCCTCGGAATTGGTCAGGTAGCCGCCTTCGCCCCGCGCCCCCTCCGTGATCAGGCACCCGGCGGGAAAAATCCCGGTCGGATGAAACTGGACGAACTCCATATCCTGGCACGGCAGTCCCGCCCGCAGCACCATCCCGTTGCCATCGCCGGTACAGGTATGGGCCGAGGTGCAGGACAGATAGGCCCGCCCGTACCCTCCGGTCGCCATCACCACCAGTTGCGCCCGGAACCGGTGGATCGATCCGTCCTCCAGGCACCACGCGGTCACGCCACGACAGGCGCCGTCGTCATCCATGATCAGGTCGAGCGCGAAATACTCGTTGAAGAACTCAACCTCGTGTTTCAGGCTCTGCTGATACAGCGTGTGCAGGATGGCGTGCCCGGTGCGGTCGGCGGCGGCGCAGGCACGCATCGCCGGCTCCTTGCCGTAGTCCTTCATGTGGCCGCCGAACGGGCGCTGGTAGATCTTGCCTTCTTCGGTGCGGCTGAACGGCACGCCGAAATGCTCCAGCTCGTAGACCGCCGGAATCGCCTCCCGGCACATATACTCGATGGCGTCCTGATCGCCGAGCCAGTCCGACCCCTTCACGGTGTCGTACATGTGCCAGCGCCAGTCATCCTCGCCCATGTTCCCCAGCGCGGCGCCGATCCCGCCTTGGGCCGCCACGGTGTGGCTGCGGGTCGGAAATACCTTGCTGATGCAGGCCGTCTTCAGGCCGGCCGCACCCATGCCCAGGGTGGCGCGCAGCCCCGATCCGCCGGCCCCGACGACCACCACCTCATAGGTATGATCGACGAAGTTGTACGCCCGCTGCGACGGCATGGTGATCGCGTTCATGCTCCGATCACTCCCTCAAAGCCCGAGTTCCAGCGCGGCAATGATGCAGAACACCGCCAGCAGGATGCACAGCGCCCGCTGGCCCAGCAGCAGCACCATGCGCGTCGGATCACGATGCACGTAATCCTCGATCACCACCCGCAGCCCGAGTTCCAGGTGCAAGAACGTAGCCACGATCAGGCACAGCATCAGCACCAGCGGTACCGGCGAGTGCAGCCAGGCGACCACATCGGCGCGGCCCGCGCCCTCCAGCCGGATTGCCGCGCAGATGAACCACAAGGTCAGCGGCACCAGCGCCAGCGCGGTCAGCCGCTGCCTCCACCAATGGCCGGAGCCGGCACGCGCGGAACCAAGTCCCCGCGCGCGCCCAAGCTGCGAACGAAGGATGTCCACACGCACCGATTTATCCAATTGGGCCATCACCACACCGCAAATCCGACGATCAGCACGATCACCGTCAGCACGCCGGTTGCCGCCACCACGCCCCACCCGCTGGTGCGGTACACGCCCGGCTCGAAACCCAGGCCGGCGTCCCAGAACAGGTGCCGGATCCCGGTGAACAGGTGGAAGATCAGCGCCAGCGTCCAGGCGCACAGCAGCAGCACGCCGATCCACGACGCCAGGAATCCCTGCACCCCCGCAAAGGCCACATCCGACGTCGCAGCCGCGACCAGCCACCAGGTCAGCAGCAAAGTGCCGATCCCCAGCCCCACGCCCGTCACCCGATGGCTGATCGACAGCGCCATGCTGATCGGCCATTTGTAAACCTGCAGGTGCGGCGACAAAGGCCGGCGAACCAGCTTCCCGTCGGAGGTGCGCCCCGCCATCAGCGCGTCGCGGACGTCCTTCACGAGCCCCCCATCCCTCGAGTCCTCAATAATCGTTCGATATCGATCGATTGCGTTTCTACCGTCCTTCTTCAAGGCGGTCAACGTGGAGCAAGCTCAAAACTCTGGCCATGTTCCGCCCCACCCGCGTCAGCGCGTCGGGCCATGCGAACAGCCCGAACCGGTCGAATTCCGGCAATACCGCCCCATTGGCCGCCGTGAACGTGGAGGCGCACCGCAGCCCGGCAATATCCGGCAGCGCGGCGGGGCGCCAGACGAACAACGCCAGCTCCTTGCCGGGCAGATACCGGTGCTGCCCATGCGCGATCAGTGCCTCCGGCGCGACCACCAGCCCGGTTTCCTCCACCAGCTCGCGCGCCGCCGCGTCGCGCAGCTCCTCCCCCGGCTCGGCCAGTCCCTTCGGGATGTCCCACCGGGGCGAGCGTGTGGCGTGCCCCAGCAGCACCCGCTCGCCATCGGTCACCACCACGCCGCAACTCACCCGAGGCACGCGCGGCGCCAATCAGGCGGACACGGCGGCCACCGAGCCAAGATAGGCCAGCAGCGCCTCCCGGAACCGCATCAGGCTCTTGTAGTGCACCGTCTCCGGCGGCAGCGCACGCACGGCCTCGGCGAGCTGCCCGGCAATCTCCGGCTGGGCGGCAACGCGCGCCAGCGGATAGACATGCACGCGGATGGTGAACAGCACGGCCCCGCTGGCCGGCAACCGGCTGAGCGTCTGCCGCTCCACCCGCACGAACAGCGAGTCCCCGGCGTTGGCTGCGGTCACGTTGGTGTTGCGGTCGGTCCGGAACTTCCCGCCCGGCTGAAACAATGCCGGATCGTCCAGCACCGACCAGTTCAGCCGGACGGCGATATGTCCCGGCTTCACCACGTTCATGAAGCGATCGACCGGCCGCGCCAGACGCTCCTTGTAGAACGGCACCGGCCCATGCACCGCCGTCAGCTTGTGCCCGATCTTGTCCAAGAGCCGCCACCTGGTCGGGAAGCACAACACGCCGGCAATCAGCTCCGGCCCGTCGTCACCTGGCTTGATCAGGCACAGATCCTCCTGCACCAGCAGCGCCGCCGCCTCCAGCGGGTCGAGCCCAGGATCAGCCAGGTTCCAGCGCTCACTCGTCAGATGGTTGGTGAACGTTGCGCCGTCCGACGTGAACCAGTCCGGCCACTGTGCGGCCAAATGCGCGGTCAGCACGTCCCACGTCTCTCGCCGCGCTGCGTCCGATCCCGGCACCACGGCGGAGACTTCCTCGTGCCGCGTGCGCAGCAGCTCCCGCCGCAACGCCATCTCGGCAACGTAGTGTTCGTCCAGCTCGATCCAGTCGGCCGGTGCACAGGCGGTCAGCCCCATCGCCATGCGGAACGGACCCGGCTCGAACGACAGGTGCACCGCCTGCGGCCGTGGCGCGCGCATGGCTACGCCGCCTCCAGAAAGCCGCGTATCGCCGCGACCTGCCCTGGCTCCATCAACGCCGGGGCATGGCCGGTGGCTGGAACGACGAATGTCTCGGCGCCCGATTGGGCCATCCGCGCCAGGGTCTCCGGCAACAGCAGGTCGGACTCCGCCCCGCGCACCACCAGCACGGGAACCCTGATCCGCTCCCACACTTGCCACAGATCGATGTCCTCGGGCTCCGCCGCGCGCATCGGCTCGGCGATCCGCGGATCGTAATGCAACGTCAGTCCCTCCTGTGGCACGGCCCGCGCGGAGATGCGGGCGAGAAACCCCCATTGCGCGTCGCTCAAGGGCCCGAACGGCGCGTGCACGCGCCGCAGATACTGCTCGATTGCGGCCAGGTCCGCGAAGCTGCTCGGCTCCGGACCCGGCAGATAGTCGCGGATGCGCCGCAGCGATGCCGCCGGGATGAATGGCCCGATATCGTTCAGCACCATCCGGGTGATCGGCTGCCCCGCCGCGGCGGCGACCAGCATCCCGCAAATGCCGCCGAGCGACGTGCCGACCCAGGCCACCGGCCGGCCGATCGCCGCCAGCAGATGCGACAGCGCGGCGACATAGCTGGCCGGCTGATACAAGACCGGGTCCGGCAGCCAGTCGGATGCTCCGCGCCCCGGCAGGTCCGGGCAGATCACATGAAACCGGTCCGCCAGCGCTTCGGCCAGCGGATCGAAATCGCGCCCGTTCCGCGTCAGTCCGTGCACGCACAGGACGACGTCCGCCGCGTGGTCTCCCCAGGCGACATAGGCCAGAGAATGGAACGTGCCGGCCAGCAGATAGCGGACCGATCCGCGGATTGGTTGCATCCTGGCGGTTTGACCCGCTCGCTGCGCGCGGTCAACCGCCGCCATCGGCTTGCCGCGGATCCGGCCAGGCGACCGTGGCGTCGTTACGAGTGCATATCACAGGCTGCGCATGCGGCCCATATATCCACGGTCATCCCCGCGTCCCTCCGCGTCCCCCCGTCATTCCCGCGGCCCCCCGTCATTCCCGCGAAAGCGGGAATCCAGCGACCGCCCACGCAACCTGTGGCCTCGGCATGGATGCCCGCTTTCGCGGGCATGACGGATGTATGCGGGCATGGCGAGGGGGCATGAGGGGGCTACTGGCCTCCGCCGCCGTACGAATTATGTTCCCCGCCGCTTTGCCCACCGCCACCTTGCCAGCCGCCGCCGTTGCTGGGATGCCAGCCGCCACCGTTTTGCCAGCCACCGCCTTGGCCGCCGCCACCCTGCCAGCCGCCGCCTTGCGCTCTGTCCGCATGCCAGTCGTGGCCCCAGCCAGCTTCATGCCAGCCGTAGCCGCCGCCCGGACCGTAGCATCCGCCGAGCGCCATCATCAGCGCCAGGCCTATCGTCAACAAAGCGGCTCTCATCGTTTCAAATCCTCTCTGAGGGGTGGCGCCATAGTCGTCTTACCTGGGGGCGCACGAATGCCTTCGCGCCGAAATTCAACGCACCGATTGACACATTCAGGCGATTCCTGCACCGGCCCTTGACCCCCGGCCCGCCGCCCCGGCATGTGCGTCGCCGCCCTCAATGGAGTGCCCTTGGATGCCCTCGTTCGAGTTTGTCACGGTCGATGTGTTCACCGACCGCCAGTTCGGTGGCAATCCGCTGGCCGTGTTTCCCGATGCGCGTGGCCTGACGGACGAGCAGATGCAGGCCATCGCCGCCGAATTCAATTTGTCCGAAACCACCTTCGTGCTGCCGCCCGAGAACCCCCAGCACGATGCGCGCGTGCGCATCTTCACGCCGCGCACGGAGTTGCCTTTCGCCGGCCATCCGAATGTCGGCACCGGGTTCGTGCTGGCGCGACGCGACGCGTCGCCGCCGGAGCATTTCACCTTCGAGGAAGGCGCCGGGCTGGTGCGCGTGCACGTGCTGCGCGGCGCCGATGATGCCATAACCGGTGCTCGCATCTCGGCACCCCGGTCGTTGACCATCGAGGATGACGTTGCGGCGGAAACCGTTGCCGCCTGCGCCGGCCTGGCGCTCGAGGATATCGTCACCACCGCCCACACCCCGCTGGTCGCCACGGTCGGCACGCCGTTCGTGATCGCGCAAGTGACCGACGCCGAGACCCTGTCGCGCGCTGCCCCCGATCTTGCCGCGTTCCGCGCCACCCGGTCCCGCTTCGAAGACCGGTTCGCGCTGCATCTCTATGCCTGGCTCGATGCAGGCGAACTGCGGCTGCGCACCCGCATGTTCGCGCCGCTCGGCGGCGTGCTCGAAGATCCGGCGACTGGCAGCGCCAACGCCACTCTCGCCGCACTGCTGACCTCGCTTGCGCCCGGCGTAAACGTGAATCTGATGTACGAGATCGAGCAGGGGATCGAGATGGGACGGCCCAGCCGCCTGATTGCCACGGCGCGCAAGACCGGCGAAGGCCCCGTCAGCGCCACAGTCGCCGGCGATTGCGTTGCGGTGATGCGGGGATGGTTTGACTTGTAAGCATCTAGCCGGGGTCAGCAATACGGCGGCGCATTCGGTTTCAGCGCCGTTGCGCGGAACCTCACCAGTTTACTGACATGAACGTGATCGGCGTCGGGTGCCTGATGGGGTGTCCGATGAGCCAGCAGGGGACTACCAAAAACCGGTGGTGGAGAATGGTCCTGATCCTGCAGCGCCGCCGACGCGCGCCGAACTGGAAGCGCGCCTGCAACAGCAGGCGCTGCTGGCGGAGATCGGTCGCCGTGCACTCGCGGACCCGACGCCGGACATCCTGCTGAGAGAGGCGGCACGACTGACCGCTCTTGGCCTTCGCACGCGCTACAGCAAGGTTCTGGAGTACCTGCCCGATCGCAACCGTCTGCTGGTGCGTGCCGGTGTCGGCTGGCACGCGGGCGTGGTGGGGCATGCCACGATCGGCGCGGAGCTAGATTCGCCGGCTGGCTATGCGCTGCATACGGGCAAGCCTGTCATCAGCAACAACCTGTCGAGCGAGAACCGGTTTCGCACGCCGACATTGCTGCTCGAACATGGCGTGGTGCGCGCCGCCAATGTGATTCTGCTGGGGGAAGGGCGTCCGTTCGGCGTGCTGGAGGTGGATAGCGAAGAGCCGGGCGCCTATTCCGAGCATGACATCGATTTCCTGCAAGGCGTCGCCAATCTGCTCGGCATTGCGCTGGTACGCAGCCGGGCCGAGGCGGCATTGCACGAACTGAACGAGACGCTGGAGAGCCGGATCGAGGCGGCGGTCGCCGAGCGTCGGCAGACCGAGGACGTGCTGCGCCAGGCCCAGAAGATGGAAGCGGTGGGGCAGCTTACCGGCGGCGTGGCGCACGATTTCAACAACCTGCTGCTGGTGATTACGGGTAATCTGGAACTGCTTGGCCGCGAGCTGGTCGGCAACGAACGGCTGGAGCGGATGGTTGCCACCGCGCAGAAGGGTGCCGCGCGCGGCGCGCAGCTTACCCGGCAGTTGCTTGCCTTCGCCCGGCGCCAGGCGCTGCGGCCGGAGAACCGCCAGGTCAACGAGCTGGTGCGCGAGTTCGACGTGCTGGCAACCAGGATGCTGGGCGACGCGGTGGAGGTCACCTTCGAGCTGGACCAGGCAGCCGGCGCGATCGACGTGGATTCGGCGCAGTTCGGCTCGGCACTGCTCAACTTGGTGGTGAACGCGCGCGATGCGATGCCGAGCGGCGGGCGGCTGACGATCCGCACGGGCAATCAGCGTCTCGACAGAAACGAGGCGGCGCTGCACACCGATGGGCGGCCCGGCGATTTCGTCGTGGTGGAGGTGGTCGATACCGGCAGTGGCATGCCGGCGGACGTGCTGGAACGCGCGACGGAGCCGTTCTTCACCACCAAGCCACCGGGTCACGGCACCGGCCTGGGACTAAGCCAGGTGTACGGGTTCGTGCGGCAATCCGGCGGCTTCATGAGCCTGGGCAGCGAACCGGCGGAAGGGACCACGGTGCGCATCTACCTGCCCCTGGCGTCGGCGCGCGCGCGTCCACGCGCGAGCAAGCCAGGTGCCCCCAAGCCAGGATCCGGGACCGTGCTGGTGGTCGAGGATGATGCCGATGTGCGTGACCTGGTGCTGGCGCAGCTCCAGGACCTTGGGTACCAGGTGCTGGCTGCGGCGAACGGGCCGGAAGCGCTGCAACTGCTGGATAATGGCGGGCCGGACATCGACCTGCTGCTGACGGACGTGATCATGCCGGGCGGGTTGAGCGGCGTGGAGCTGGTGCTTGCCGCCCGCCAGCGCCGCCCCGCGCTGCGAGCCGCACTCACGTCGGGTTACGTCGCCGGGAACCTGCCCGGAGCATCGACGTCCGCCGAGATCGAGTCGCTCGATCTTCCGCTGCTCAGCAAGCCATACAGCCAGGAGGAGCTGGTTCGGGTGCTGCGGGAGGCGTTCGACGCCGAGGCGTTGCCCGGCGGCAATTGAGGTGTCCCGGCCTTCTGGAAGTGGACGAAGCTGATCCGCCGCGCCATGCTGCGCCGGCTTGAGCTTCGGATTGGCGCGGAAGGCGTGGATGATCGACAAGCGCGTAGCCTCGGTTGCCGAGGCGCTCAGCGGGATACGCGACGGGTCCACGGTCATGCTGGGCGGCTTCGGCGATGTGGGCACGCCGATCGCGCTGCGGGAAGGACTGATCGAGCAGGGCGCTCGTGACCTGACGCTGGTGTGCAACGCCGGCGGCCGGGACGGAAGCGCGATCGCGCGGCTGCTGACGCTGGGGCGGGTGCGCAAGATGATCAGCAGCTTCCTGCGTCCGGCGAGCGAGGCCGCCCGGCTGCATGTCCAGGGCAGGCTGGATGTGGAGATCGTCCCGCAGGGCACGCTGGCGGAACGGATTCGCGCTGCTGGCGCCGGGATCACCGGTTTCTATACGCCGACCGCCGCCGATACGATTGTCGCGGAGCAGCGCGAGACGCGAGAGATCGGCGGCAAGCTGTGCCTGCTGGAGTATCCGCTGCCCGGCGACGTGGCGCTGCTGGAAGCCTGGCAAGGGGACCGCTGGGGCAACCTGACCTATCGGGAGGCGCAGCGGAACTACAATCCGATCATGGCGATGGCGGCGCCGCTGACCATCGCCCAGGTGAGACAATTCGTCGAGCTGGGGGACATCGATCCGGGGCATGTCCACACGCCCGGCGTCTTCGTTCGCCGCCTGGTGCACGTACCGGAATAGGGGAGCGGGACATGGGGGAGCGGCAGCCGCTCGATCGCGATGGCATGGCGGCACGTGCCGCCGCCGATATTCCGGAAGGCTGGCTGGTCAATCTGGGGATCGGCATACCGACCGCGGTGGCGAACTTCATTCCCGCCGAGCGGGAGGTGATCTTCCATGCCGAGAACGGCGTCATCGGCATCGGGCCGGCGCCGCCGCCCGATCGGGTGAACCCGTATCTGATCAATGCCGGCGTGCAGCATGTCACGCTGCGGACCGGCGGCAGCTTCGTGCACCAGGCCGACAGTTTTGCCATCGCCCGGGGCGGGCATCTGGATCTTTGCATCCTGGGCGCGTTCGAGGTGTCGGAGGCGGGCGATATCGCCAACTGGGCGCGATCGCCGGACGAGCCGGTGAAGCAGATCGGCGGCGGAATGGATTTGGCGGTGGGTGCGAAGCGGGTGTGGGCGATCATGGAGCACATCACGAAGGGCGGTGCGCCGCGCCTGGTGCGGCAATGCAGCTATCCGCTGACCGCGAAGGCGGTGGTGCGGCGGGTGTACACGAACCTGGCGGTGCTGGATGTGACGCCGAGGGGTTTTGTGGTGCGGGAGATTGTCGAGGGCGTTTCGTTCGAGGACTTGCAGGCGAGAACCGAGGCAATGCTGCTGCGCGACTGATCGTGGCTGTTCGGGAGGGTGAGTCTGCTTCGGTCGCGGTTGCACGTACCGGCGATGGATTCCCGCTTTCGCGGGAATGACGGATGTCGGGCATGACGGACGTTTCGCGGGCATGACGGATGTCGGGCATGACGGATGTCGGGCACGATGGAGCCGCGAATTCAGA
>DATDIC010000366.1:0-3095 GCA_036521275.1 Acetobacteraceae bacterium | reverse complement strand
TCGCGCATGTGCGCGCCGATCCTCGGATCGCCGCCTGCGATGCAAATCCGTTCGGCGTCGCGATGTCCGTTCGCGCCACCCTGCTGCCCGCACTTGCTGCCCTGCACGCCGCCCTGGCGACATTCGCCTGACCCACCCTGGCGCCCCGGCACCACACACAGCATGATCTTTCACCTCTCCCGCTTGCGGGTGAGGTCGCTCCGCGCAGCGGAGCGGGTGAGGGTTCGCGCCTACAACATCCGTTGCACAATCAACTTCTGCACATCCGAAGTGCCCTCATAAATCTGGCACACCCGCACATCGCGATAGATCCGCTCCACCGGATAATCCGCCAGATACCCATACCCGCCCAGCGTCTGGATCGCCGCGCTGCACACCGCCTCCGCCGCTTCCGACGCGAACAGCTTCGCCATGCACGCCGCCTCCAGCGCGTTCTCCCCCGCTGCCTTCAGCCGCGCCGCGTGGAGCATAAGCTGCCGTGCCGCCTCCAGCCGCGTTTTCGCCTCCACCAGCCGGAACGCCACCGCCTGGTGCTCGATGATCGGCCGGCCGAACGCCGCCCGGTCGCGCGCGTATCCGATCGCCACCTCCAGCGCCGCCCGAGCCATCCCGATGCTCTGTGCCGCAATCCCGATCCGTCCCGATTCCAGCGTCGACAGCGCGATCCGATACCCCTCGCCCTCGGCCCCGATCCGCTGATCCTCCCCCACCTCCATCTCCTCGAACGCCAGCGCGCAGGTATCCGAAGCTTTCTGCCCCAGCTTCTCCTCTTTCCGCAGCACCTTGTACCCGCGCGTCTCCTTGTCCACCACGAAGCAAGACAATCCGCGCTTCCCCGCCGCCGGATCGGTCACCGCGAACAGCACGATGCTGCCCGGCAGTGCGGCGTTGGAGATGAACTGCTTAGTCCCGTTAATGACGTAACGGTCCTCGCGGTGCACCGCCCGCGTGCGCAGGTTCGAAGCATCCGACCCCGCCTGCGGCTCGGTCAGCCCGAACGACCCCACATGCCGCCCGGTCGCCAGCGGCCGCAGCCACCGGTCCTTTTGCGCATCGGTGCCGTACTGCGCCAGCACGGCGCAAGTCGGTGAATTATGTACCGAAACCAGTGTGGAGACCGATCCATCCCCGGCCGCGATCTCTTCCACCAGCAGCGCGTAGGTCACCGGGTCGATATCCGACCCGTCCCACTCCGCCGGCGAGGTCGCCCCCAGGATGCCAAGCTCGCCCAGCTCGGCGATGATCTCCGGCTCGATCGCGCCCGCCTTCTCGCGCGCGGCAGCCTGCGGCGCCAGGCGCTCCGTCGCGAATTTGCGGCCCATCTCGATAATCAGCGGATCGGGATCCATGCGCACGCCTCCGCCCACACCGGCTAATCTGAAACTCACACCAACCCAGTCCCCGTCCTCCCGGCTCCCCCGTCCCCGTCATTCCCGCGAAAGCGGGAATCCACCAACAGCCGCTCGCCCGCGCGGGCATACGGAAGAAGACCCAGCCTCTCGCCCAGCCCGCATCAGATAACGACGCGACCCCCACCGAAGCAACTGCCCCGCCGTCACCCTCCCCGCCAACGCCGAAACCGCCACGAACCCGCTTGTCTCGCCCATCCGCCCGCCCTACCTGGACGCAACATGGACAACGACAAACCCGAAATGTCTGCAATGCCGGACGGCAATCCCGGGCCGCAGACCCCCGAACAGCTCATGCAGGCGGCCAGCGCCCGCCTCGCCGAGCTTGAAGCCGAACGCGACGACTTCAAGGACCGCTGGATGCGTGCCGAGGCCGAAATGGCCAACGTGCGCGCCCGCGCCCGCCGCGAGGTCGAGGAAACCCGCCAATACGCCGTGCAGAAATTCGCCGCCGACGTCGTCGAAGCGGCAGAGAACCTGCGCCGCGGCCTCGACAGCCTGCCCAAGGCGGACCCCGACCAGCCGGAAATCGTCGCCCGCCTGCGCGACGGCCTGGAAGGCACCGAGCGCAGCTTCCTCAGCCTGCTGGAACGCAACGGCATCCGCAAGGAAGACCCCACCGGGCAGCCCTTCGACCCCAACCTCCACCAGGCCATGGCCGAGCAGGAAAGCGCCGCCCACGCCCCCGGCACGGTGATGCACGCCTGGACCCCCGCCTGGACGCTCAACGGCCGCCTGCTGCGCCCCGCCATGGTGGTCGTCGCCAAAGCCGTCCCCGAGGAACTGACCGCCGATTCCAAGCTGGACACCACCGCCTGAAACCCGCCCACCCAACCGCCATTCCGCCCGAAAATCGGCACCCAACCCTTGCCGGCGCAAGCCCGGCTCAATACATCCGGCTGGCACATTCCAGCTAGGGACTTCGGCAGTGCTTCGGGCTGCCCCGGTCCGCTGAAAGGGAGAACTTAAGTGAGCAAAGTTATCGGCATCGATCTCGGCACCACGAACTCCTGCGTTGCCATCATGGAAGGCAAGGACGTCCGGGTGATCGAGAATAGCGAGGGCGCGCGCACCACGCCCAGCATGGTCGCCTTCACCGACGCCGGGGAGCGGCTGGTCGGCCAGTCGGCCAAGCGCCAGGCGGTCACCAACCCGTCCAACACGCTCTACGCCATCAAGCGCCTGATCGGCCGCCGCTACGACGACCCGATGGTGAACAAGGACAAGGGCCTGGTCCCCTACGCCATCGTCCGCGGCGACAACGGCGACGCCTGGACCGAGGTGAAGGGCCAGAAATACGCCCCCAGCCAGATCAGCGCCTTCATCCTCGGCAAGATGAAGGAAACCGCCGAGGCCTATCTCGGCGAGCCGGTCAGCCAGGCGGTCATCACCGTCCCAGCCTACTTCAACGACAGCCAGCGCCAGGCCACCAAGGACGCCGGACGCATCGCCGGACTGGACGTGCTGCGGATCATCAACGAACCCACCGCCGCCGCACTCGCCTACGGCATGGACAAGAAGGGCACCGGCACCATCGCGGTCTACGACCTCGGCGGCGGCACCTTCGACATCTCCATCCTGGAAATCGGCGACGGCGTGTTCGAGGTCAAATCGACCAACGGCGACACCTTCCTCGGCGGCGAGGATTTCGACGCCCGCATCATCGACTATTTCGCCGACGAGTTC
>DATDIC010000365.1:0-7654 GCA_036521275.1 Acetobacteraceae bacterium | reverse complement strand
TCCAGCATGATGACCGGGTTGGGATCGCGGATCGCCGAACGCAGCAATCCTTTGGCGTCGGCGGACGACCAGGGGGCGACCACTTTCAGGCCGGGCACGTGCGCGTACCAGCTCGCGTAGCACTGGCTGTGCTGGGCGGCGACGCGGGCTGCGGCGCCGTTGGGGCCGCGGAACACGATCGGGCAGCCCATCTGGCCGCCGGACATGTACAGCGTCTTGGCGGCCGAGTTGATGATCTGGTCCATGGCCTGCATGGCGAAGTTGAAGGTCATGAACTCGACGATCGGGCGCAGCCCGCTCAACGCCGCGCCGACCGACATGCCGGTGAAGCCATGCTCGGTGATCGGCGTGTCGATGATGCGCTTGGGACCGAACTCGTCCAGCAATCCCTGGCTGATCTTGTACGCGCCCTGGTACTGGGCGACTTCCTCGCCGATCAGGAACACGGTTGGGTCGCGCCGCAGCTCCAGCGCCATTGCATCGCGCAGCGCCTCTCGCACGGTGATCGGCTTCGTCGGGCCCCAGTCCTTGTCCGGCTGCGGCGCGGGAACCGACTGCGCCGCCGGCGCACGCTGGCCTTCCGCGCCACGGGCGGCCCCACTGGCGGCCCCACGGGCAGCAATGCCGCGCGCATCTTCTGCTTCGGCGACTGCTTTCGGCTCGGCCGGTGTTGCGGGCGCGCGCGGAGCGGCGGCGGGTGCGACGGCGGCGGAGACGTCCTCGCCGTTGGCGGCCAGCACGGCGATGGGTGTGTTCACCGGGACGCCCTCGGTGCCCTCGTCGATCAGGATGCGCGCGAGCTTGCCTTCATCGACCGCCTCGACCTCCATGGTGGCTTTGTCGGTCTCGATCTCGGCGATGACATCGCCGGCCTTGACCTCCTCGCCGACTTTCTTGAGCCAGCGGGCGAGCTTGCCTTCCGTCATGGTCGGCGACAGCGCGGGCATGAGGATCTGCGTGCTCATCGGGTCAGGCCTCCAGCAGCACGTCGGTCCACAGCTCGGACGGATCGGGTTCGGGGCTCGACTGCGCGTACTGCGCCGCTTCGAGGATGGTTGCCTTCGCCTCGTCATCGATCTTCTTCAGCTCGGCCTCATCCACGCCGAGCCCCACCAGCTTCTGGCGCGCGCCTTCGATGCAATCGTGCTGTTGTTGCATCTGCTGGATTTCTTCGCGCGAGCGGTAGCGGCCTGGGTCCGACATCGAATGGCCGCGATAGCGATAGGTCTTCACTTCCAGGATGTAGGGTCCGTTGCCGGCGCGGCAGTGCGCGACCGCCTGCTCCCCGCCCTGCTTCACCGCCAGCACGTCCATGCCGTCCACCTGGGCGCCGGGGATGTTCCAGGGGGCGCCGTTCTTCGACAGGTCGCGCGAGGCGGAGGCGCGTTCCACGCTGGTGCCCATGCCGTAACGGTTGTTTTCGATGACGTAGACGACTGGCAGCTTCATCAGTGCGGCGAGGTTGAAGCTTTCGAACACCTGGCCCTGGCTGGAGGCGCCTTCACCGAAATAGGTCAGGCAGACGCGGTCGTTGTCGCGATACCAGTTGCTGAACGCGAGCCCGGTGCCGAGGCTGACCTGCGCGCCGACGATGCCATGGCCGCCGAAGAAATTGCGGCGCTTGCTGAACATGTGCATCGAGCCGCCCTTGCCGTGGGAGTAGCCGGCGGAGCGGCCGGTGAGCTCCGCCATCACGCCTTTCGGGTCCATGCCGGTGGCGAGCATGTGGCCGTGATCGCGATAGGAGGTGATCACCTGATCGCCTTCCTCGATCGCCATCTGCATGCCGACGACGACGGCTTCCTGTCCGATGTACAGATGGCAGAAGCCGCCGATCAGGCCCATGCCGTAGAGTTGGCCGGCCCGTTCCTCGAACCGGCGGATCAGCAGCATGTCGTGGTAGGCTTTGAGAAGCTGGTTCTTGTCTACGGAGTTGTCGCGCGACTTTGCGCGCCTGGTCTTCTCGGCAGCCTGCGCCATGCTGTCCCCCCTTCGTGAAGTTCCCGGTCCTGGCCGGTAGCTAACCCCCGTGGTGATCTGCGGCAAGAGTGACGATAACGAAACTGCCTTGTTGTGCGATGCAATAACGGTGCGGGAGTGTGTATCGATCGGGAGCATAGTGTCGGGGGGATCGCAGAGAATTTCACCCGGTCGTGCGGTGACGCAATCTTGTTCCATTCAGCGAGGTGAAAACGATGTGTGCGGGATGGCGGATGGATGGCCGGGACAAGCCAGACCATGACGGGGTCGTAACGGGGCGCGTGACGAGATGGTAGCGGCGGCGGGGGTCGATGGGCGAGATCAGGACGTGGTGGGCCGCACGCCGCGAGCGGGAGAGGCGCCGCGATGCGGGAGAAGGCGGCGTGTCGTTCCGATAGCGAGTGAAGCTGCCACATCGCGGAACCCAGGAGAATAGGCTTCCGCGAGCGCCCGGTGGTGTCGAAACACGGCGAATAGATCAGGGCGGCCGTTGCGGGTGGCTGCCCTGACCGCCTTCCACCAGATTTCCCCGGCGAGTGCGGCGATGTTGCCGCGCTGCGGTGAAGAGAGGCGGTTCGCCTCGCAGAACGCGCCGAGGAGACGCTCCAGGCAGGCGCCGAGCCGGTGCAGCGTAGCCGGATCAGTCGCCGGCTGGCGGTGCGAGAGGTGACGCAAGACCAGTACAGCCGCGTCTTCCGCATCATCGCCGAGCAGAGGAGCGTAGGCTTCACGCAATATCTTCGCGGCGTTTGCCATCAGCCGTTCGCGGTTGGCGCGGGCGGTGTTGGAGCCATGCCAGCGGTACACCACCAGCGGTGCATTCAGTCGCGCGATGCCGCCCTCGCGCAGCAGGCGATGATAGAGGTCGAAATCGTCGGCCAGTTCGTACTCGGGCCGGACGAATTGTCCGAGCCGGCGCACGGCATCGGCCCGCACCATGATCGAGGACCAGGTCAGCGGATTGTCCACCAGCAGCAGCCATCGCATCGCCAGCGGATCGCCCGGCGCTGCATGGCCGCTGTGGCTGAGATGACCGTTCTGTTCCAACTCCACCTCGGTCGCGGCCAGCACGATTCCGGGCTCGGCGTCGAGCAGCGCGACCTGTTGCGCCAGTCGTTCCGGCCGGCTGAGATCGTCATGATCGTGGGCGGCGACGTAGGCTGCGCGACAGGCGACGAAGCCGAAATTGCGCGCGCCGACCACCCCCAGATTGCGGCCGGGATGGAGGATGCGGAGCCGGGGATCGTCGATGCCGGCCAGGATGGTCGGGGTCGCGTCGGTGGAGGCGTCATCGACGACCACAAGCTCGAAATCGGTGAAGCTCTGCCGCAGCACGCTGTCTATGCTGTCGCGGATGGTACGGGCGCCGTTATGCGTCGTCATCAGCACGCTGACACGCGGCGTGGCGGTCATTGCGCGGCAGGCGGTCAGGGGGTGTGGCTGCTATCCGTCACCGGCACGATGATGTCGGCGGGGTCCGACAGGTTCAGCATGGCGCGGGCACGCTCATCCAGCATGTCTGCGTCCAGGTGGTCGGAGCGTAGCGCGGTGATCCGCCGTTCCCACTCCGAGCGGTCCTTTTGCGCGTTCGCCAACTCATCCTGCGCCTGCTTGAGCAGTTGCTGACGTTGGGTATAGGCGACCAGGCCGTGATCGCCCTTGGTGGCGTTCCAGCCGAAATAGCCCACCAGAGACAGAAACAGCAGGGGAGCCAACAAACCCTTGCCGCGCCGCTTCAGCTCACGTCCGAACGCCATGATCGCGCCTCGATTCCTTCGTGCGGCAGAGTACAGCAAAGCCGACCAATAATGAACAATCCGCTGCGAGTCCGGGCAGCCATTGCTGTGGTTTCCGCGTTGCCGTTGCACGAGAACCATCGAAGGAGAGCACGATGAAGCTGTTCACCACGGTTCTGGCCTCGGCCTGCATGGCGGGGATGCTGGGCGCCGTGACGGTGTCGGCGCAGGCCCAGGACTGGGACCATCATGACCATGGATGGCATGGCGATCACCACGATTGGCATGCGGATCGGGACTGGCGGTGGCATCACCGGCACGCGTACGTGGCGCCGAGGCCGCGCGTTTACGGCTACTACACTCCGCCACCGCCGGTTTATTATGCTCCACCGGGTGGCGTGACTTACGGCGTGGTTCCCTGAGCGGGATTAGCGAAGGGTCCGCGACTTAACGCCCGCGATTTAACGGAGAACAGTTCGGCCGGCGTAGCGGGCCGCCGGCCCGAGTTCCGCTTCAATGCGCATCAACTGATTGTATTTGGCCGTGCGGTCGCTGCGGGACAGGCTGCCGGTCTTGATCTGCCCGCTGTTGGTGGCGACGGCGAGATCGGCGATGGTGGCATCTTCGGTCTCGCCAGACCGGTGGCTGATGACGGTGCGCCAGCCGGCGCGATGCGCGATTTCGATCGTTTCAAGCGTCTCGGACAAGGTGCCGATCTGGTTGAGCTTGACCAGGATCGCATTGGCCGTGCCAGCCTGAATGCCGCGGCGCAGGCGTTCGGGGTTGGTGACGAAGATGTCGTCGCCGACGAGTTCCAGCTTGCTGCCGAGCGTGGCGGTCAGATGCTTCCAGCCGTCCCAGTCATCTTCGGCGCAGCCATCTTCTATGGCGACGACAGGGTAGCGGGCGACGAGATCCTGAAGGTAACGGACCAGGCCGGCGGCATCGAGCGTCTTGCCTTCGCCTGCCAGGTGATATTTTCCGTCGCGAAAGAATTCCGAGGCGGCGCAATCGAGTGCGAACACGACGTCTTCGCCGGGCCGGTAGCCAGCGGCGTTGCAGGCCTTGGCGATGAAGCCGAGGGCTTCGTCGGCTGATTTCAGATTGGGCGCGAAGCCGCCTTCGTCACCGACATTGGTGCTGTGGCCGGCGTCGTGCAGGCCTTTTTTCAGAGCAGCGAAAATCTCCGATCCCATGCGGATTGCGTCGGCGACGGTGCCGGCACCGACCGGCTGGATCATGAATTCCTGGATGTCGATGGGATTGTCGGCGTGCCGGCCGCCATTGACGATGTTCATCATGGGAACCGGAAGCGTGCGGGCATACACGCCGCCGATATAGCGATAGAGCGGCACGCCCTGGTCCGCCGCGGCGGCCTTCGCGATACCCAGCGAGACCGCGAGGATGGCGTTGGCACCGAGGCGGGACTTGTTCGGCGTGCCGTCCAGGTCGATGAGGATGTCGTCGATCTTCACCTGCTCGGTCGCGTCCATGCCGCCGATCGCGTCGTAGATTTCGCCCTCCACATTGGCGACAGCTTTGCGCACGCCCTTGCCGCCATAGCGTGAATCGGCGTCGCGCAGCTCCACCGCTTCGTGCGCGCCGGTGGAGGCGCCGGATGGCACGGCGGCACGCCCCATCGCGCCACTATCCAGCACGACATCGACTTCGACGGTGGGATTGCCCCGGCTGTCGAGGATTTCACGGGCGATGATGTCGGCGATGGCGCTCAACTCGAGCCTCCGTTTTTGTCTGTGACGCAGCGGAGGGTGCCTATCACTTTGGCACGGGCCTCGCCAGCGCTGGGCGGTGTCGGCTATGTTGCCGCATCACTGCGACGGGTGGGACATATGATCGGGGCGGCACGGCGATGCAACTGATTGCGGAGCGGCTGGACCGCATCAGCCCCAGCCAGACCATTGCCATGCGTCAGCGCGCGGCGGCGATGAAGCGCGCCGGGCGCGATGTGCTGGCGGTGTCGTCCGGCGAGCCGGATTTTCCCACGCCGCCGCATATCTGCGCAGCAGCCATTCGCGCCATCGAGGCGAACGAGACGAAATATACCGATGTTGCCGGCACACCGGCGCTGCGCCGGGCGGTGGCCGAGAAGTTCCGGCGCGATTCAGGGATCGAGTACGCGCCCGAGGAGATAATCGTTTCAACCGGTGGCAAGCAGGTGATCTTCAACGCCATGCTCGCCACGCTGGATCCCGGCGATGAGGTGGTGATCCCGACGCCGACCTGGGTGAGCTATCCCGATATTGCGGCGCTGGCGGGCGGACGGCCCGTGCTGGTGCCGTGCTCCGCGGCCAACGGCTTCCGGTTGACGGCCGGGGATCTGGAGGCGGCGATCACCCCGCGCACCAGATGGTTCATCCTGAACAATCCGTGCAACCCGACCGGCGCGGTGTACACCGAACACGAGCTGCGCCCGCTGTGCGACGTGCTGCTGCGACATCCCGATGTGTGGGTGTTCACCGACGATATCTACGAAAAGCTGGCGTATGACGGCGTGCGTCCGGCGACCATCGTGCAGGTCGAGCCGCAGTTGCAGCAACGCTGCGTGACGATGAACGGATGCAGCAAGTCATACGCAATGACCGGGTGGAGGATCGGGTTTGCCGGGGCCCCCGCGGCGCTGATCCGGGCAATGGACAAGCTGCAGAGCCAGTCAACGTCCAACACGTCGTCGGTCAGCCAGGCGGCGGCGCTGGCTGCGCTGACCGGGCCGCAGGATTTCATTGCCGAAATGGTGGCAATCTACCGCCAGCGCCGGGACATGGTGGTGCGGATGCTGAACGAGGCGTCGGGCGTGAGATGCCACAAGCCGGAAGGCGCGTTCTATGTGTTTCCGTCGATCGCCGGGTGCATTGGACGGACGACCCAGGCGGGCGTGCGGATCGAGAGCGATGAAGGGTTTGTCCTGGCGTTGATCGAGGAAGCGGGCGTTGCCGCGGTGCATGGTGGCGCGTTTCTGTCGCCGGGCCATTTCCGGCTGAGCTACGCGGCGGATACCGAGTTGCTGCGCGAAGCGTGCCGGCGGATCCAGGTGTTTTGCGCTGGACTGCACTGAGCCTGAGACAGCAGCCAGGATTGGGCTACGCGCTTGGATGACATGTTGGCTCGGGCGGCACAGAGCCTGTTCGGTCGTATCGACGGGCCGATGGCGCTTCGCCTCGTCATCCAGCCGATCATGGGTGCGAGTTTTGCGATATGGGACGGCATCAAGGATGCATCGCGGCACGATCCGCCCTATGGGTTGTCGCTGCTGATGGAGCCGGAACATCGCGGGCATCGGCTGCAAGATGGGTGGCGGTCGATACGGAAGGTCTTTTTCGTCGCGCTAGGGATGGATGTCGTCTATCAGCTTATTCAGTTGCGCTGGGTGTATCCTGGCGAAGCGCTGATCGTGGCGCAGATCGTGGCCGTGGTTCCGTATTTGCTTATCCACGGTCCGGCCAACCGGATTTCAGGCATGCTGCGCCGCTGCGCCAATAGGCTCTGTCCCGTTGCCGCGTCTGGCACGTTCGCGGGAGATTAGGAGGATGGCCAAAGTTGCAGTTCCCAGCGCGGACGGTCTCGATACGTCGACACGGCTTGCGTTTGACCGCACCCGCGTTGCCTTCGAACGCACGATGCTGTCCTGGGTCAGAACCGGAATCTCGCTGATCACCTTCGGCTTCAGCGTTTACAAGTTCTTTCAGATCGAACGGGAGCCAGAAGTCCAGGGCGACATGATCGGTTCCCAGCAATTCGGCCTGATCTTGGTCGGCATGGGACTGGCTGCTCTGGCGCTGGGCACGCTGGAATACCGATTGAACATGCGGAAGCTGAGGCGCGGTTACGCAACGAATCCAGGCTGGCTGGTATCGCTGTTTGCGGGTTCGATCGCCATTGTTGGGATTGTGGCGTTTGTCGTCATGCTGATCCGCCGATAG
>DATDIC010000364.1:0-2838 GCA_036521275.1 Acetobacteraceae bacterium | reverse complement strand
GCTGGTGTCATCGGGCGTAATTTGTTCGCAGTTGTATTTTGAGGCCTGCCTGAGAGTCGGCTTTGTTTTAGCCAATGCGCCCGCTGAACACGTATGTCCAGCTCATCTAAGCATCTCTCCCCAGATGACCGATATCCAATTAGGATGGGTCCCGGTGTAAGCCCTGAACTACATGCAGCTCCGCGTGGTACGAGGCATATAATCTCCCACGAGGCCCGTTCAGGCATCAGTGTTCCTCGCTGCTAACGTCTTGGACAGGCGCGCATTTATTCACGAACTCGTGTGCGCAGCATGGTAACGGCGGCCGTCTCGCTGCGTATCTGGCAGTATCGGGCTGCGCCACCACCATTGCGAACCGCGGCTTGCGCCCTAAACCGCCGTCGAATCTGGCCACCATCGCTCACCAAGAGGAATCCGCCATGTCCCGCAGCCAATTCAGCCGCCTTTCGCTGTGCGCCGCCGCTCTCGGCGCGCTGGCCATTGCCGCCTTCGCCGTCGCGCCGTTGCGGGCGGCCGAAGACGCCGTGATCATTCCCCCGCCTGCCATCGACGTTCCACCGTCCGACGGTATCCAGACCGCCGTGGTCGCCGGCGGTTGCTTCTGGGGCGTGCAGGGCGTGTTCCAGCACACGGCCGGCGTCGTCAACGCGGTGTCAGGCTACGCCGGGGGTGGCAAGGCCACCGCGCAGTACGAAACCGTCAGCACCGGCACCACCGGCCATGCCGAGTCGGTACAGATCAAATACGACCCGAAGCAGATCAGCTATGGCAAGATCCTGCAGATCTTCTTTTCGGTGGTGCACGATCCAACGCAACTGAACCGCCAGGGCCCGGATAGCGGCACGCAATACCGCTCGGCCATCTTCACCACGTCGGAAGAACAGAAGAAGGTCGCAGACGCCTATATCGCGCAACTTGCCGCCGCCAAGGTCTACAAGAGGCCGATCGTGACCAGGGTCGGACCGCTGGAAGGATTTTATCCGGCCGAGGCCTATCATCAGGATTATCTGACGCTGCATCCGAACCAGCCCTATATTGCCTACAACGACATCCCCAAGGTCGAGAACCTGAAGAAGATTTTCGCGCAGAACTACGTCGAGAAGCCGACGCTGGTGAGCGGCGCAAGGGCCACCAACTGACGGGATGCCCAGTCATTGTTTAAAGGAGGCGTGATGGTGGACACCAGGACGATGACCGGCAAGGTCGAGAAGACCGAGGCCGAGTGGCGCAAGGAATTGACGCCGATGCAATATACGGTGCTGCGGGAAAAGGCTACCGAGCGGCCGTTCTCCGGCGAATACGAGCATGAGCAGACACCCGGTACCTACGTTTGTGCCGGCTGCGGCCAGACGCTGTTCGAATCCGACGCCAAATTCGATTCCGGCTGCGGCTGGCCGAGCTTCACCGCTCCTGCCGTGGACAACCATGTCGAGGAAGAGCGCGACGCCAGCCATGGCATGATCAGAACCGAGGTGCTGTGCTCGAACTGCAGCGGTCATCTCGGACACGTGTTCGAGGACGGGCCCGGACCTACCGGGCTACGCTACTGCATCAACTCGGCGGCGTTGAAGCTGCAGCCCAAATAAGAGCGTCTGGCTTTTTGTTCGACGCGTTTTCTGCACGCGAACCGGCATCCACTTCGCTCGAAAACGCTATAGTTCCTTCGCTGGAACCGGCGATTGCGATATGATCTGATCCTGACGGCGGCGCGCCGGGTGTCCATCCCCTGCGGTTGCCGTTTGGGGAGGATGTCATGTCGCTCGGAACGATACTCATCATCATTCTGATCATTTTCCTGCTTGGCGGCTTTAGCGGCCGCTTCGGCGGCTACGGTTACGGCATGGGCCACTCCGGAATGGGCCTTGGCGGCGTGGTCCTGATCGTGCTCATCGTCCTGCTGCTGCTGGGCAAGCTATGATCCAGGCAACTCCTTGAAATAACGTGCGTTATCTCCTTGCCGAGGACTCCGGACGGAGATTTACCGTGGCTCCGGTGAGGGGTCGCATTTCTGGCAAACGAGCCTATATTAAAGACTGTCCTGAAATGAGGTGCTGGTCCTCCCCTTGAAGGGCCTCCACGATCCGTTCGCGATTTCGGTCGCGCTCTCGCCCAAAAACAATAAGGGTCACCGACCATGGCTTCCTTCAGTTACAACACCGCCGCCGAATTGTTTCCTGCCGCGATCCGCAAGAAGAAGCGCGCAGGCTTCGCGTATCGGCGATTTGGCACCGCGGCCGAAGCCGTGCGCTTCGCGATCGAGGAATTGCCGGCGGATTCACTGAATGGCGCCTATCTCCAGGTCGAGGAAGCCCGCTTCGACCAGAGTGGCATCCGGTCGCTCTATGAGAGTCAGGATTTTCCGCTGCCGCGCCGACCCCGCGCCCCCGAGCCGGCACCGGCCAGCAGCGACAACACCAAGGCCGACGCCGCCTGACCATCTAGCGCGGCTGCCGGTCCATCCAGTGCCGCAGCAGCCGCATATTGCGGATGTTGGCGCGGAACAGCACGTCGAAGGCGTCTCCCGCGACCGGAATCATCCCGACCGTGCCTTCCAGCGCGACATTGGCGAGCATCCGCGCCGTGACATGCCAGGGCGCGCCGAGCGAGCGCGCCTCGCGCACCAGCCACAGTGAGAACGCCGACGCAATGAGATCGCCGACCACCGGGACCAGCCGGATGATGCCGTCGATGCCGTAGCGGATGTTGGTGCCCGGCAACACGAACGCGACGTCCAGCAGTTTCGCCAGCGCATCGAGCCGCGCCAGCCGCTGTTCGCGGCTGAGGTTGCCGAACGGGTTGGCGCTGGAATGAACAAAATCGAAGCGAAAGCCGTGAGGC
>DATDIC010000363.1:0-3991 GCA_036521275.1 Acetobacteraceae bacterium | reverse complement strand
TTTCGATTGGCTGGCACTACATCAATCGGCGTTGACGGAGACCGTTGCCGCTTTGTCATGGCCTCAGGACGAAAAATTCGCGGCTGCCCGGCCTGCGCCGGCCTGCGCCGGGCATGACGGGGGAGGTGCCGGGCATGGCGGGCGTGACGGGAGAGGTGGCGCGCGACGGGAGGGTGCCGTACGTGACGGAAGAGGCTCCGACTGGCGGGGTGTCGGGAACCAGGGGCGCTTCGTGTCAAATGGGCATCTTCATGATGTCCTGATACGCCTGCACCACGCGATCGCGAATCGTGGTGGCGGTCTGCAGTGCGAGCTGCGCGCGGGAGATCGCAGTGACCACGTCGGTCAGGTTGCCCTCGCCCTGGATTGCCTGCATCGCCTGCGTGTCGGCCTGATGCCCCAACCCGACCGCACCGTTGAGCGCCTGCTGCAGCACCGACCCGAACGCCGGCTCTCCAGCTTGGGTGGCGCCACCGTTGGCGGTGCGGCTGTATGCGTCGGCGGCCGCCTGCGGCGTGACCGTGATGGTGGCGATGCCGCTCATTTCAGCAGATCGATCGCGCGGTTGAGCATGTTCCGCGTGGTCTGCATGACCGCAAGGTTCGCCTGATACGATCGCTCCGCATCCCGCATGTCCATCATCTCGACCAGGCTGTTGACGTTCGGCAGCTTGACATAGCCATCGGTGTTCGCCGCCGGATTGCCGGGATCGTAGCGCAGCGGCAGATCGCTCATGTCCTGACCGATGTTCTGGACCGCCACCGCTTCCGTGCCGCTCGCCTGATCGACGCTGTCTTCGAACGTGATCGTCTTGCGGCGATACGCATCAGCGCCCGGCGAGGAGCCGGTGGTGGACTGGTTTGCGAGATTCTCCGCGATCACCCGCAGGCGCGTGGTCTGCACCTCCATGCCGCTGGCGGAAATCGTGAGTGCCTTGCTCAGCTCCATTTATGCCTCACCATTCATGCCCCACCATTTATTCCTCAACCATTTATTCCTCGGGCGTTTCATGACGAGCTGTGGCCGAGAGCCATGCTGAACATGTCAAGGTATTTCTTGTAGATGCTGGTCACCAGCCCCTGCGATGTTTCGCTGTCGGCGATCTTCGTCAGCTCCTGATCGAGCGACACCGTATTGCCGTCCGGGGCCCGTGCGTCGGGGCGCGGCTGGACGGTGGTCAGATCCTTGTCGCGCGTGCCGACGAGATGTCCGGCCGCGGTGCGCGCCATTGCCGGGCTGGAATTGGCCGCCAGCGTGGCGGCGAATGACGGCAGGTCGCGCGCCGTGTAGCCGGGCGTCGCCACGTTGGCGACGTTCTGCGCCAATATCGACTGCCGCCGATCCAGCCAGGCAAGCCGCCGATCGGCGAGATCGAACAAATCCATCTGCGTCGGATCCATCGCCGCAGACTGCATCGTTCCGTTGAAAGAGTTGTTAATGCGCGGCGCGGACGGAAACGGTTCGGTAAGACGGCCTGGCGTCTACTGGCCGGGATGCGCGCCGAGCCATATGCACCGTTTCGATTCCTGGCCACCGGGTTTTCGGAAGATCCGCGGTTTTCCTATGATCCGTTGGCAGGCGTGCGCGATTTCGCCCGCTCGCTGGCGACCGCCGCACGCTTGTCGGTGGCTTTTGCGCAGTCCGGCCGCACGATCGACCTGGCTGGGCTGGACGACAAGGTCGGGCTGTTGTGCGCCAAGGCGCTCGACCTGGCGCCGAACGAGGGGCGGGAGCTGCGCGGCGACCTGATCCTGCTGCGCTCCGAGCTCGATGGGCTGGCGCATGTTCTCGGGCAGCCGCTGCCCGATCCCTGAGTTCGGCGCTTCCTCTGTCGGCAAAAGGCCGCACATGCTGTCCACTCCGGTTTCCCTGCTGACCGCGCTGGCCGCCCTGGCCGCAGTGCTGGTGCTGATCTGGCTGTCGGCGCGCGGGGCGCGGCTGGCCGGCCTGGCGTCTCGCGCACCCGGAGCCGGTCGGCTGTTGCGCGTGCAGGACAGCATCGCGCTGGATACGCGGCGACGGCTGCATCTGGTGCGCTGCGCCGACCGGCAGGTGCTGCTGATGACCGGCGGCGGCCAGGACGTGGTGGTGGGATGGCTGCCCGACCTGTCGGTGCCGGAGGCGGGCGGATGACCCGGTTGCGCGGCATGCCGCTCGGGCTGGTCGCCGTGCTGCTGCCGGTGATCGCGCATGCGCAGTCGGTCAGCATCGATCTCGGTGCCACCGGGCAGGCCGGCGCCACCAGCCGGCTGGTGCAGATCACCGCGCTGGTGACGATATTATCGCTGGCGCCCAGCCTGATCGTGATGGTGACCGCGTTCACCCGCATCGTCATCGTGCTGTCGCTGCTGCGCAGCGCACTGAGCACACAGGGCACACCGCCGAACATGGTGCTGATCGGGCTGGCGCTGTTCCTGACATTCTTCGTCATGCAGCCGGTGCTGCAGCAGTCCTGGACCGCCGGCGTGCTGCCGCTGACCCAGGGGCAGGTGCCGGAAATGGAGGGTTTGCAGCGCGCCGCGGAGCCGTTTCACGCCTTCATGGTGCACAACCTGCGTCCCGATGATCTTCGCCTGTTCCTCGATGTCGGCAACATGCCGACCCCGGCGACGCCCGATCAGGCCCCCTGGCGCGCGCTGATCCCGGCCTTCATGGTGGGCGAGCTGCGGCGCGCGTTCGAGATCGGCTTCCTGTTGTTTCTACCGTTCCTGGTCATCGACATGGTGGTGGCCAGCGTGCTGATGAGCCTGGGGATGATGATGCTGCCGCCGAGCGCGGTGTCGCTGCCGTTCAAGCTGATCTTCTTCGTGATGGTGGACGGGTGGCGGCTGGTGGCCGGCAGCCTGGTGCAGAGCTTTCATTGATGCCGGCCGCCAATAATGTCCCAATTTGGCCGTACCCAAGCGCTTGGAGCGAGCCGGGTGGCAAGCAGCGCTATGCTATCTGAGAGACATCACGGCCCATGGCGCCATAATCCCTGCCCCAACGGATCGGGTGCGCCGGCTGCCGGCCGGAGAGGCGTGCGAAGCGCCGGTGAGCCGGCCGATGTCGTGACTTGTCGACGCGCTTGCCTCTGCTAAGATTGCGGCAGTATCGTATATGGTATCATGACCCGGAAGGGCTGGAATAAACTACGTAGAGAGATCGAAGCATGCCGACGGTCGCAGCCCAAGGCCAAGCAGCTGGAGTCAATTGCGAGGAGGCTGGGCAGAGAACGATGGAAGCGCGGCAAGGAGCCAACCTATGTGAGCACGACTTTCCCTAATTTGCCACCCCTATCAATCCCGAACCACAAGGGCCGGGATATCCCAACCGGCACCAGAGACAGCATCCTAGGCCAACTGGACGATGACCTCTTCGCTTGGGACGAGGTTCTGCGTGAACAGGAAGAAGCGAATGGCGGCGGACATGATTGATGCGAGCGTATATCTGAAGCGGCCGTATGCCCGTATCGTTACCCCCGAGGCAGACGGCACCTTTCGAGGTGAGATTCTGGAACTTCCTGGGTGTATCGCGACCGGCGATACACCTGAGGAGGCGCTTTCCGAGCTGGAGAGTGCTGCCAAAAGTTGGCTTGAGGCTGCTCTGGAGAGTAATCAAGCAATCCCAGCCCCCCTTGATAGCAACGAGTACAGTGGGCGATTGGTCCTACGCTTACCGAGAAGCTTACATAAAAAAGCAGCCCGCGTAGCAGAGCGCGAACGCGTGAGTCTCAATCAGTTTATTGTCGCGGCGCTCGCCGAACAAATCGGTGAACGGCGGAGCCGACCGACGACTGCCCTCAGTTATCAACCTGATCATCCACCGCGAGCGATGATCAGGGCTTTCGAACTTATCCCCAATGAGGGAGCGATTGCTGAAATCATGGGCGTCACCACTCAGAGCGTCCGTCACTTCCTTGAACCGGTTCGGTCCTATCCAGCCCTTCCCCACCGCTACCGCTACGAGTCTCGGTCCAATGGCTGAGCCTACGCAATACACAGTTTCCCAT
>DATDIC010000362.1:0-3620 GCA_036521275.1 Acetobacteraceae bacterium | reverse complement strand
AGCGCGACCACGCCGATCATGTCCAGGCTGAGCAGGTTCAGCGGCATCCGGATGGGGGCCGGCACTGCCACCGCGAAGCCCATGCTGGTGAGCTTGCGGGCCACCTCGGCTTCATTGTTGCAGCTATAGAGCAGCACCCGCGCCAGCATCGGCCGCAAATCGTCGTAAGCTTCTATCGTCAGGGATTTGAACTGGTCGATGGCATCGGGCACCGGTTCCAGCGCGCGCTGCGAGAGCTGCGCGGTGAGAGCGAAAAATGCCACCGACTGGGCGAAAAAGGTGCCCAGCTTTTTTTCGAATGAAGCGGCGTCGTCCGGAAAGTCATTGGTGAAACGAGGCCAGCTTTCCAGGTTCGTGAGCGCCACGAACAGCACCAGGTTGCGGGTGAACTGGAAGCGGGCGACGTCGGCGCTGGGATCGGCGCGCAGCTCGTTGACTGTGGCGTTGGGGAACAGCTTGCTGTTGATGATGTGGTTCCGGGTGCGCAGAAGCAGGTCGTCGCTGACCGCGAACGGCGCCGCGGCCATGCGTTGCGCCAGGCGGATGGCGCCGAACGGGATTGCTCCCATGCGGTGGAAGAATCGCAGCATGGCGGCATCGACGTCGCGCAGCACCGGGAAGGATGGCAACAGCGCGGTGAGCGCGAGGGCTGCCACAAGCGCGGCGTCGAGGCCATTCAGGTTGTCCGGGACGGGGTCGGATGAGCCGACGTGGAGAGCGGCGAGAAGTCCGGGCTTCTGGCCCAGCAGCCACGCCGTCAGCAGCAGCAGGCCGAGGCAGGACGTGACATAGGTCGTGCAGCTTGCGAGGTACTGGAACCGGCTGGTCTGCGAGCGGATCGCCCTTGGCGTGTTGAAGCGGGCGACGGCGTAAAAGCCGACCAGCAGCAGGGCGACGAAGTAGCTGGTGTCGATGTGCAGGGCGGCGAAGATGGCGTCCATGGCCGCGTTCTCCTGGGGGGTTCGGTGCTGGTCGGCGGTCTCCTGAACTGGGCGGGCAGTGTGCCGGGGTGTTGGGGTGCGGGGTGTGATGTGGGTCACATGTGGGTTTCGCGGAGTGGGGTGGTTTGGTGGCGCCGGCCATGACGTTGGAAACCGTACGGAATGGCGTCTGGAGGGTGGCTGTGGTGTGGATGGCCGGCCATGACGTTAAAAACGGTATGGCGTAAGGCTGGGGACGGCGCGGGCGCGGATTGACGGGGGACGGCATCACCGCTCCTGTGCTGCGGGGATGCGGCGAACGAGGCGCCGTCTCTGAAGTCAACTTGTAGTGAGGATTATCGTGATGCCCGACCGTTCCGTCGATTGCATGGTGTCCAAGGCGGAGGACGCCAAGCCGCTGACCGCTGTGAGGCCGGCTGGGCTGATCCGCTTCCTTGAAACATTGCCTCCGGCGCAGGCGCAATTCCTGCGTGACAGCGGGTTCCAGGCGGCGGTCAACCAGGTTGTTCTGCTGCCGGGCGAGGGCGGCGTTGACGGCGCGGTCACGGGGCTAGGGGAGGACCGGTCGCCGTTTGCGTTCGGACATTTGGCTTTTGCTCTGCCCGAAGGCTTGGACTGGCGGCTGGCGGTCGGCGATTTCGCGATGGATGATGCGGTGCTGGGATTCTGTCTTGGCGCTTATCGGTTCACGGCGTTCAAGCCGGCATCGCGAAGTTGCGCGCGGCTGGTGTGCGGGGATGCGGAGTTTCGCCGGGCACGGGAGACGGCGGGCGCGATCTGGATGGTGCGCGACCTGATCAACACGCCGGCCAACGTGCTCGGGCCGGCGGAACTTGCGGAGGAAACCGTTGCGCTCGGGCGTCGGTTCGGTGCGGCGACATCGATCTGTTCGGGGACGGCGCTGGAGTCGCAGTATCCGACGGTGGCGGCGGTCGGCCGCGGTTCGGCCCGGGCGCCGCAGGTGGCCAGTTTCACCTGGGCGGGCAGCGGTGCGCATCACGACGCGCCGCTGGTGTCGTTGTGCGGCAAGGGAGTTTGCTTCGACACCGGCGGCTATGATTTGAAGCCGTCGTCAGGAATGTTGAAGATGAAGAAGGACATGGGCGGAGCGGCGACGGCGCTGGGGCTGGCGCGGCTGATCATGCAGGCGGATCTGCCGGTGCGGTTGAATGTGCGCATCGGGTGCGTGGAGAATTCCGTATCCGGGACGGCGATGCGACCGCTGGACGTGATCCGCACGCGCGCGGGGCTGACGGTTGAAGTTGGCAACACGGATGCCGAGGGACGGCTGGTGCTGTGCGACCTGCTGGCCGAGGCGGCGCAGGAATCGCCAGCGCTGCTGATGGATTTTGCGACATTGACGGGAGCGGCGAGGGTTGCGCTGGGGCCGGAGTTGCCGGCACTTTTCTGCAATGACGACTCGTGGGCGGATACTTTGCTGCAGAGCGCGGAGGAATATCATGATCCTTTGTGGCGTCTGCCGCTTTGGAAGGGTTACGATAGCTGGCTGGCGAGTCCGATTGCTGATCTGAACAATGTTTCATCGAAGCCGTTTGCGGGAGCGGTGGTTGCGGCTTTGTTCCTGCAACGGTTTGTTACGCCACTTGCGCCGTGGGTACATCTTGATATATACGCTTGGAACGATCAGTCGCAGCCCGGTCGGCCGGAGGGTGGTGAGGCGCAGGCTATTCGTGGATTGTTTGCGGGGATTGAACAACATTTCACCAATGCGGAGCCGAACCGGAACAGGCTGGTAACATCGTCGTGAGGTGAGTGCAACGATTACCGGTTCTGCGAGTCAGTATAGTACCGGAAGTTTCCCTGACCTGCGAGTCGTGCCGAGGAACGCGGATGGTTCCGCAACGACGCGGGACGTCGCACGAGAGAAAGGATCGAACATGGCATCAACTCCTGCTCCGGACCAATTGGTCGGAATTTTGCGCGACACGGTGGTGGCGCTGGTACGTCGGGATGGGCCGGATTTGTCGGCCCGGCAGCTTGGCGTTTTCCTGACCTGCTATCTGCAGGATGGCGCGCACACGGTGCGTGGTCTCGCCGCTGATCTGCATGTGTCCAAGCCGGCGATCACCCGTGCGCTGGACCGGCTGGGCGAGCTTGATCTGGCGCGCCGGAAGGTGGATCCGCAGGACCGTCGCAGCGTGCTGGTGCAGCGCACGCTGAAAGGGGCGGCTTTCCTGCGGGATTTGCGCACGATCATGGGTGAGGCGGCGACGAGCGCGCGCAAGGGTGGCAGTGGCGAGGCGCATGCGCGGCGGGCCTCTGCATCCTCCTAGGGTTGGGCTTTCGCGTCATAGGCTTGGGTTTTCGCGTCCCTGGCGCCCGGTGCCGATAGCGGGCTGGGCGTCTGACGGGCGTGGTCGGGCGACGCTTCCGGCTCGAGCGACCACGCTCTAGCGCTTTGTCGCGGCCGGCAGGCTGGAAAATCGTCGCTGCCTGGTGCCTGTATGATTGGGCGTGCGGGGCGTTCAATACGATCATCATTTCGTTCGTGTTCGCGACCTACTTCGTGCGCGCCGTTGCGGCTGGGCCGCAAGAAGGCACGAGCGACTGGGCCGAGGCGCAGGCGCTGGCGGGGATCATCATTGCGCTGGTGGCTGCTCCGCTCGGGATGCTGGCGGACAAGGGTGCGCATCGCCGCCTGATGCTGGCGGGGCTGAC
>DATDIC010000361.1:0-3833 GCA_036521275.1 Acetobacteraceae bacterium | reverse complement strand
CGCGCGATGGATGTCATGCGTTGCTGGGCGTCGGCGTCACCTAGCGCGGCCGCTTTTTCGTACCAGTAATGGGCTTGCTTCAGATCAGGCGGCAGACCCTCGACCCCGTGGCGGGCGAGGAAATCGGGCGTGTAGGTATCGCCGAGCTTCAGGGCCGCCTCGCGGCTGTTGTTCTGGGCGGCGAGCGTGTAGAGGCGCCTGGCGCCCGATATATCCCCCAGGATTATCAGGGCATCACCGCGCTGCATCAGTTGCTGGACGAAAGCGGGATCGAGGACGGCGGGCTTCGGCGCGGCATTGGGTCCGGCACTGTCTGGCGGCGGCTTTGCCGCTGGCGGTCGTGCCATTGGCGGGTTTGCCATTGCGGACGTTGTCACTGGCGGATTTGCCGCTGGGGGATTCGCGATTGGCGGGTTTGCCATTGGCGGGTTTGCCATTGGCAGGTTTGCCATTGGCGGATTTGTCATCGCCAATCGTTCCGGGGCCGGTAGAACGACGACCGCTTTACCTTGCGCCGGGGAAACGGAAGGCGTGGCCTGTTGGTTCGCGATCGAGACGGATGGCGTGCTCGGAGCCGGCGGAGCACTCGCGACGGGCGCGGCGACGGGTGGCTGGGGGGCCGCATGCGTGACTGGACCCGGTTGCGGTGACTCCGGAGCGGCGGCGCTGCCAGCCGCCGGGTGAGACGAGCGTTCCTGGAACGCGGCCATCGAGCTGAGAACGGCGGCGAAGGCATCGAAATTCGCGCCTGACTGCCAGCGTCCTTGCGTGTAGTCCTGCTGAGCGCGCTGCTTCAGCACGCCCGGCAGGCTTCGCATCATGTCGAGCCCCTCGGATGAGGCCTGCGGCAGCAGCGACAGGGCGTCTGAAAGGTATGCCGTCGCGTTGGCTTTGTCCGGCGAGCTGAGATGGCCGGATTCGATCGCGGCTTGAATCTGCGTGAGCAAGCCCGAAAGTTTCGTATCCGCTTCATTCTGAACGGTGCCCGATCTGGGTGAGGCGGGAGTTCCTTCAGGCAGCTCGGCCCGCACAGGTCCTGAGGCGAGCAACGCCGCGGCGGAGATGAGCAGGGCAATGGTTGCAAGCGTTGCGGGCGCCAAGGGCCCTCGCGATCCTCCTGATCTCACGGTCGTTCCCCCTTCCGTGGCCTTTTGCCGACGAGAGTCTACGAATTGGTACATTTTTGGGCCGGCTCTCGCAGGCAGTTTTGTGGCCACGTTAAACTTCCGTGGCACTGATGCCGTGAATAAAAGCTTTCCTGGGCAGACGTTCACGGATTTGTGAAGACGCTCATAAATGAGAGTAGATGCGCGATTTTCCTGTTCATGCATCCTAGCCACCAATTTTCGTTTCGCGCGCGTCGGTGCGGTTTTCAAGCGGGGGGAAGCATGTTGAAGTCAGTTGCGAACATTGCCGGGGATTGGATCGGCACAACGACCGCAGCGCGAACCGTTCTTGCTGCACTCGCCACCATGTGCCTGGCCGGTACGGCCGTCGCTCAGGCGCCGCAGGACCTTAGCTTGCAGGCGAATGCGGGCACGGTTGGCGTCATTACTGGCATGGAAGGAGGTACCTACGCAAAGACGGCCGCCGATCTGACGATCCTGGATAGCAGCAATTTGCGGGTACTGCCGACGCTGGGCAAAGGATCGTTGCAAAATCTTTCCGATATTCTGTATTTGCGCGGTATCGATATCGGTTTTGTTCAGGCGGACGCGCTGGCCTACGCGAAACAGCACAACATGTTCCCCAATCTGGCACAAGGGATTCAGTATATCGCGAAGCTGTACGATGAGGAGGTGCATGTTCTCGGGCGCAAGGACATCGGGCAGCTCAAGGACCTGGAAGGCCAGCGGGTGAATGTTGATGTGTCTGGCAGCGGTTCTGCCATGACGGCCGAGATTCTGCTGAACGCGCTCGGCATACACGCGAAGATCGAGAACAAGCCGCAGGTGACGGGCGTGGAGGAACTGGCGAACGGCGAGATTGCCGCGATCATCCACGTCGGAGGAGCACCGATCCCGCTGCTCCGGGACGTTCGGCCTGAAAACGGAATTCACTTCGTGCCGGTGCCGCCTGATCCACGATTGCTGGAAACTTATCTGCCGGCGCAGTTGTCGCACACGGATTATCCGGCGCTGATCGCCGATGGAGCCTCTGTCCCGACGTTGGCGGTTGCCGACGTGATGGCGGTGTACGCCTGGCCGCCGCGCACGGAGCGATACAATCGAGTGAAGCGGTTCATCGATGCATTCTTCAGTCGTTTCAGCGAATTCCAAAAGCCGCCTCGGCATCCGAAATGGCGCGAGGTGAACCTGGCCGCGAAGGTTCCCGGCTGGACCCGGTTTCAGCCAGCGCAGGACTGGATCGATACGCATGCGCCGGCCGGTTCGGTTACCGCCGATCAGCAGGGGGAGCTGAATGCGTTCCTATCGCATGTGAACTCGGCGAATTTCGCCAAGATGAGCCAGGCGGAACGGGACGACATGTTCCGTGAGTTCCTGGACTGGGAGCACCGGACGGGAGGGCAGCAGCGGGTAACGCAGACCCCCTGATGGCGGGCATCGTCAATTGAGCTTGCCGGCATCCACCCGCGCCAGGACCAGGTTCTCGGTCAGGATCTGCGGCAGCACGATGCCATCGCCGTGCCCGGGCGGGAAATAGACGTAGAGCGGGACGCCATCGCGGCCGTGCCGGCGCAGGAAGCCGGTGATCGCCGGATCCTGGCGGGTCCAGTCGCCCAGCAGGTAGGCGACATGATGCTGGGCGAAGGCCTGCTGCACCGCCGGCGTGGAGAGAGCGACGCGCTGATTGACGAGGCAGGTGACGCACCACGCCGCTGTCATGTCCACGAACACCGGGCGGCCCTCGGTGCGCAGCGCGGCGAGGCGGTCGGGCGTGAACGGCTCGGTGCCCGGTTCGGCCAGGGCGGTCACGCTCTTTGGCGGCGCGCCGGCAATGCCGGTCAGCACGGCGGTGGCCACCAGCAGGGCGGCGACCGAGACCGACTGCCCGAGGCGCCGGGATTTCGAGGCCGCGGTCTGCGTGGCGCCCAGCACCCAGGCGGCGAACGCGACCAGCAGGCCTCCCGCAAGGGCGCCGAGAACCCCGCTCGGCCCGGCTTCCTGGCTGATCACCCATAGCAGCCAGGCGGCGGCGCCGTACATCGGGAAGGCGCAGAGCTGACGCAGCAACTCCATCCATCGGCCAGGCCGGGGCAGGATGCGGCCGAGACCGGGGAGTTCCGCCAGGACCACGTAAGGGGTGGCGAGGCCGAGCCCCATCACCAAGAAGACCAGCAGCGTCATCGCCGGAGGCGCGGTCAGGCCGCCGGCGATCGCCGCCGCCATGAACGGCGCGGTGCAAGGGGTCGCCACCAGAACGGCGAGCAGGCCGGTGAAGAAGCTGCCCGCATGGCCCTCGCGGCCGGTCAGCCCGTGCCCGGTGCCGGCCAGGCGTCCGCCGATGTCGAAGACGCCCGAAAGGTTGAGGCCGACGGCGAGCAGCAGCCAGCTCAGGCCGGCAACGAAGGCCGGCGACTGGAACTGGAAGCCCCAGCCGGCCGCAGAGCCGGCGCTGCGAGCGACCAGGAGGGCGCCGCCGAGCGCGCTGAACGTGACCAGGATGCCGGCGGTGTATGAAAGCGCGTGGGCACGCCGCCTTCCCTGCGCGATGCTTTCCGCGAGGGCGATGGTTTTCATCGCCAGCACCGGGAAAACGCACGGCATCAGGTTGAGGATCAGGCCACCGAGGAAAGCGAGGCCCAGTAGCCGGAGCCAGGGCGGCACCGGAGTTTTCGGAACCGGGCCGGGAGGCGCCTGGATTGTGACCGA
>DATDIC010000360.1:0-7848 GCA_036521275.1 Acetobacteraceae bacterium | reverse complement strand
CGGCGCTGGTTCAGCCGGGTCCGGCGGCATTACGGTTGCCGCGCCGCCGGCGGAAATGAGATTGCTGGACGACACCGCCCTAACGCCCACCTGCCAGCGCGAACCCCAATCTGTTACGTCTCATACCGCTCCTTTCGGGGTTTGCCAGCCGACACCGCTGATCGCTTGTTAACCGGTTATTAAATGGTTCCGCTGGCGGACGCAAGGAGAGAAAATACGAAATCGTCCATAAATAGAAGCGGCGCGGAGGACGCCCTGGCCTCGCGCCCGGCGATCGCGGCCGCCACGAGAATGTTGCGGCGAGCCAGTTTGGCGCAGATTCCAGTCGTGCCGGGGCGGAGAGACGAGCTGCTACGAGACGCACATCAATAATAAGACTATCTGCAAAAAAGACTTGCGGCCACTGACATCATGGCGCTACGTTATGCGCCCGAAAAGTGTGCCCACTGATATTAGCGGGGCTGGAAGCTTTGTATCAGTTCATCGGAAGCATCGTGGGGGCCAGCGGGCCGGGGATCATGGCCTCGTGCTGTCCATGTCCATTGCCGCCAGACGGAGCGGGGGCGCGCCGGTGAAATTCGGGAGATTGTTGCGCGATAGTGCGATCACCTGCATGGCAGGTCAGGCGGGGGCCGGTCAGGCGGGGCCGTTCGGTGACTCGATCGGCGCATTGTTCTCGACGTGCGCCGCCCTGCATCGCAACGAAACGGCCATAGTTTGTGAGGGCCGGCGCGTCAGCTATGGGGAGTTGGATCGGGCCGCCGGGAACATCTGCCGGTCTCTGCTGCGTGCGGGCGTGGGCAAAGGTGAGCCTGTCGGATTGGTTGCGCACCGCTCCATCGAGGCGGTGGTGGCCATGCTGGGGATCATCAAGGCCGGCGGTGCGTATCTGCCACTGGACATGTCGTATCCGACGGCAATGCTGCGGCACATCTGCGACGATGCCCGACCGGCGCTGACGCTGGTCGCGCGCAGCCTGCACGACTCTGTTTCGTTGGGGCCGTTCTGGTCCGGGACAACACTCTATATCGAAAGCGACCTCAGCCTGAGCGGCTCGATGGAGGCTGGTGGATCTGGCCGGTGGCGCGGGCCGGACGGCGCGGAGCCGTTGGAGCGAGAGGTCGGGCCCGACGATCTGGCTTACATCATGTACACCTCCGGCTCGACGGGCCGTCCGAAGGGGGTGATGGTGCCGCATCGCGGCGTCATCCGGCTGGTGTCCGACTGCGACTTTGTTTCGCTTGATGCGAGCGAGGTCATCCTTCATTTGGCGCCGCTGTCGTTCGACGCCTCCACGCTCGAGATCTGGGGCGCTTTGCTGAACGGGGGCCGGTTGGCGATCGTGCGGGCGGCGATGCCGACGCTGGATGAAATTGCCGACGCAATCAGGGATTACGGCGCGACCACGCTGTGGCTGACGGCGGGGCTGTTCCACCTGATGGTGGACCGGCGCATCGATGGATTGCGCCCGTTGCGGCAGTTGATCGCCGGGGGCGACGTGTTGTCGGTGCCTCATGTGGCCAAGGCGATGGCGGCGCTGCCGCGATGCCGGACCGTGAATGGCTATGGACCGACCGAGAACACCACGTTCACGTGCTGCTACACGGTGCCGCGTGATGTCGAGCTTGCCGGGTCGCTGCCCATCGGGACGGCGATCCGCGGGACGGTGGTTTACGTGCTCGACGACGAGATGAAGCCGGTGCCCGATGGTCAGGAAGGCGAGCTTTACGCGGGCGGCGCCGGTGTTGCGCTTGGCTATCTGAACCAGCCGGAGTTGACCGCGGAGAAATTCATCGATGATCCGTTCGGTGGGCGGTCGGGTGCTCGACTGTATCGTACCGGTGATCGGGTGCGGCGGCGGGCGGATGGCAACATCGAATTTCTCGGGCGGGCCGATCGCCAGGTGAAGATCAACGGCAAGCGGGTCGAACTGGATGCGATCGAGGCTTGTCTGCATGCCCTGCACGGGGTTCGCGACGTTGCCGTCATCAGCCGTGCCGACAGTGCCGGGCGCCGCTCTGCCGTGGCATTCGTGACCCTGGGCGAGGGGGTTTGCCTGACCCAAGGCGAGCTGCGTGCGGCACTGCGGTCGGACGTGCCCGATTTCATGGTTCCCGCCGAGATCGTGGTGCTTGCGGCGCTGCCGCTTACGTCGGCCGGCAAGATAGATCGCGGCCGGCTCGCTGAAGCCTATCCCGAAATTGCTGCGTCCCCGGGCGCTGTTTTGACCGGCGGCAACCAGACATCACGGGCCTTGCAGCAAATCTGGTGCCGGGTGCTGGGCGTCGAGAGTGTCGGGGTGGACGACAATTTCTTCGATCTGGGCGGAACCTCGCTGCAACTGATCGAGGTGCACGCGCGGATCACGGAACAGTTCGACATGTCGGTTGCGGTGGTTGACCTGTTTGCGCATCCGAGCATCCGTGGCCTGGCGAGCCGGCTGGATGGCACGCGCGCGGCGGCGCCCGCATCGCTGAGCGGGGCCGAACGCGCGCATCATCGAAGTGCGGCCTTGGCGCAAGCCCTCGCGGTGCGCAGCCGGCGGGGTGTGCGCGGATGAGCGGACAGGACTCACCGGACGGGCGGATCGCGATCGTCGGCATGGCCGGGCGCTTTCCGGGCGCCGGGAGCGTAGGCCAGTTCTGGGACAATCTCTGTCACGGCATCGAGTCGGTGCGGTTCTTCGGTGACGACGAGCTGGACGACTGGTTTGACCGGGAGGTGCGTGAAGCCCCCAACTTCGTCAAGGCGCGCCCGGTGCTCGACGGCGTGGATCAGTTCGACGCCGGCTTCTTCGGCATGCACGCCAGAGAGGCGGAGCTGACCGATCCGCAGCACCGGATTTTCCTGGAATGCGCCTGGCAGGCGCTGGAGGACGCGGGGTGCGATCCGGCCGCGTATAAAGGGGCGATCGGCGTATTCGCCGGTTGCAGCATGAATACTTACTTTCTCAACAATATTTGCCGGGACCGTCGGGCGCTGGAGGAATTCACCAGCACCTTCCAGGTCGGCAGCTACCCGGTCCTGATGGGTGCCGGACGGGAGTTCCTGGCGACCCGGGTGTCGTACAAGCTGGACCTGCGGGGGCCGAGCCTGACCATCCAGACGGCCTGTTCCACGTCGCTGGTGGCGGTTGCGCAAGCGTGCCAGAGCCTGCTGCTCTATCAATCGGACATGGCGCTGGCCGGCGGGGTTTCGATCAGTTTCCCGCAGCATCGCGGGTATCTGCATCAGGAAGGCGGGATGGTTTCCGCCGACGGTCATTGCCGGCCGTTCGATGCCAACGCCAGCGGGACGATTTTCGGCAGCGGCGCGGGCGTGGTGCTGCTCAAGCGGCTGGCGGATGCGATTGCCGACGGGGACCATGTCTATGCGGTGATACTTGGTTGCGGCTTGAGCAACGACGGTGCCGACAAGGTCGGTTTCACCGCTCCGAGCGTCAACGGCCAGGCGGCGGCGATCGAGCAGGCGCTGGCGCAGGCGGGCATCGAACCGCAGAGCGTCGGATACGTGGAGTGTCACGGAACGGCGACGCCGCTTGGGGATCCGATCGAGATTGCCGCGCTGACCAAGGTTTTTCGCGAGGCGACGGATGATCGGCAGTACTGCGCGATCGGATCGGTGAAGGGGAATATCGGTCATCTGGATGCTGCGGCCGGCGTGACGGGGCTGATCAAGACGGCGCTGATGCTCAAGCATCGGCGCCTGGTGCCGAGCCTACATTTCGAGCAGCCCAACCCGCATCTGAAGCTTCCCAGCAGCCCTTTCTTCGTTGCGACCGGCCTGGATGAATGGCCGGAAGGCGGATGGCCGCGGCGAGCGGGCGTCAGCTCCTTGGGGGTCGGCGGCACCAATGCCCACGTGATCCTGGAGGAGCCGCCGGGGGTTCGCCGTGAGCCGGAGACGGCGAGACCGGAGGTTCTGGTGTTGTCCGCGCGTTCGCCAGCGGCGCTGTCGGAGATGCGCGGGCGCCTGGCCGAGCATCTGGCCGATCAGCCGGAGCAGAAGCTGGCGGATATCGCGTTCACGCTGCAGCGGGGGCGCCGGCAATTTGCATCCCGCTGCGCGCTGGTTTGCCGTGATCACGCGGATGCCGCGGCGATACTCGGGAAAGCCGATTCGGCGCGGATCGTGCACGGTGACGCGGCGCAGGAAACCCCGCCGGTTGCGTTCATGTTTCCCGGGCAGGGCGCGCAGTATCCAGGGATGGCGCGGGGGCTTTACGAGCGGTTCCCGGTGTTCCGCCGTGAGCTTGGGCGCTGCGCGGACATTCTGCGACCGCTTGGCGTGAGTTTGATGGATGGGCTGTACGGCACTGCGGAGTCCGGCCAGGCGGAGCGACTGGCGCGCACGGGCATGGCGCAGCCGGCCATCTTTTCGATCGAGTTCGCGCTGGCGCAGCTTTGGCTTAGCTGGGGCGTGCAACCTTGTGCGTTCATCGGCCACAGCGTCGGCGAATTTGTCGCGGCCTGCTTGTCCGGCGTGTTTACGCTGGAGGACGCGCTCGGGCTGGTCAGCGCGCGCGGGCGGTTGATGGAAAGCCTGCCGGCGGGCGGCATGACGGCGGTTCGGCTTCCGGAAAACGAGGTCGCGCCGCTGCTTGGGGCGGCGGTATCTCTGGCGGCGATCAACGGTCCCAGTCATTGCGTCGTTGCTGGGCCGATCGACGCGATTGGCGAGATGGAATCGCGGCTGGAGGGGGCCGGCGTAAGCTATCGCCGGCTGCATACGTCGCACGCATTCCATTCGGCGATGATGGAACCGGTGATTGCGCCGTTGGCGGACCATGTGAGCCGCGTTCCGCTCGGCGAACCGCGCGTGCCTTGGGTGTCCACCGTCACCGGGGACTGGATCGGCGCGGAGCAGGCGGCCTCATTCGGGTACTGGGCGCGACATGCGCGGGAGCCGGTGCGATTTGCCGCCGGCATCCGGACGCTGATGGCGGCGAACGCGCCGATCCTGCTGGAGATCGGTCCCGGCACTACGTTGTCGAGCCTCGCGGTGCAGACGGCACATGAGCGCGCGGGGAAGATCATCAGTTCGCTGCCCGACGTGAGCAGGCGGGTATCGGATGATGAAACCATTCTGGGAGCGGCCGGCAGGCTGTGGGTGAATGGTGTCACCATTGACTGGGACGCCATCGCCGATGCGCCGCGAATGCGGGTGCCGTTGCCGACCTATCCGTTCGAGCGGCGGCGGTACTGGGTTGAACCGCCTGCACGCAATAGGACCGAGCCGACCGACGGGACAGCGACCGGAGCTGGCGTCGTAGCGGCGAAGAACGTGACCGATACTTCGATGAAAGAGCAGCCGATGGACGTATCCCCGCCCAGCGACACAAGGCCGGAGCTGCGCTCCGCGCCATCCGTTGATCAGATCGGGCGGACGATCGCGTCCATCCTGGAAGATATCTCCGGCAGCAGCGTGGGCGACGCTGCGCCGTCCACGACATTCCTGGAGATGGGGTTCGATTCGCTGCTGCTCAGTCAGGTGGCGCAGCAGTTGCAGAGCCGGTTCAAGGTGAAGGTCGCGTTCCGGCAGCTTCTGGGCCAGTTATCGACGATTCCGGAACTTGCCGATTTCCTGCGGGAACATAGCCCGGTTGCTGCCGCGATTGCTGCCCCGGGTGCTGCCCCGGTTGCCGACCTTGGCGTGGCGCAGAGGATGGAACCGGTGCGGGCCGACGCTGCGGTTGCGCCGGCGGTTGGGAGAGCTGGCACGCCGGGCGAGGGCGCGGGAGCAGTGGCTGGCACGGTGCCGCGGATAGCGGACGGCGCGACGGATGGCGTTGCCGCGCTGATGCGGGCTCAGGTCGAAGCGATGTCGGGGCTGATCCAGAAGCAGCTCGATGCGTTGCAGCGGATCGGTTCGCCTGGCGCGATTGCTGCCGTGCCGGCCCCGCCTATGATCGCCCTGCCGGTGGTCGCCCCGCCGGTGGTCGCCGCCCCGCCGAGGCCGGCGGCGCTGCCCGAAGCGGAGCAGCGGCCTTCCCGGTTTCAGGCGTATCGACCGGTGCAGAAGGGCGGCGCCGAGGATATCGCGCCGGCGCAGAGGCAGCATATCGATCGGCTTGTGCAGCGGCTGACGGCGAAAACCGCCGGTTCGAAGAAAGTGACGGCGACATATCGGCCGGTGCTTGCCGATCCTCGCGCGGCGGCGGGTTTCCGGGCGGAGTGGAAGGAGCTTGTCTATCCGGTCGTTTGCGTGCGTTCGCACGGCTCCCGGCTGTGGGACGTGGACGGCAACGAGTATATCGACCTGGTGAACGGCTATGGTCCGACGGCGTTCGGCCATGCCGCCGACTTCGTCACCGCGGCGTTGCGCGAGCAGTTGGACAAAGGGTTTGCCACCGGACCGCAGGCCGAGTTTGCCGGCGAGGTCGCGGCGCTGTTCACCGAGATCACCGGCAACGAGCGGATGACGTTCTGCAACACGGGATCGGAAGCGGTCATGGCGGCGCTGCGGGTTGCCCGCGCGGTGACCGGGCGCACCAAGGTCGTCATGTTCAGCGGCGGGTATCATGGCCAGTTCGACGAGGTTCTGGTGCGCCGCGGGGGAAGGGCGGACGGTGCGCCGCGATCGGTGCCGATCGCGTCCGGCATCCCGGCTTCGGCGGTGGAGAACATCGTCGTGCTGGATTACGCCACCCCGGCCGCGCTGGAGTGGGTGAGAGAGAATGCCGGCGATCTGGCGGCGGTCATTGTGGAGCCGGTGCAGAGCCGGCATCCGGATCTGCGGCCATTCGATTTCCTGCGCGCGCTGCGCGAGATCACGGAAGCGTCCGGCACGGCGTTCATCATGGATGAGATCGTCACCGGATTTCGGGTCCACCCGGGAGGGATGCAGGCGGTCACCGGCATCCGGGCGGATCTGGCAACCTATGGCAAGATCATCGGCGGCGGAATGCCGATCGGCATTCTTGCGGGCAAAGCCAAGTTCATGGATGCGCTGGACGGCGGCGCCTGGAATTACGGGGACGATTCGGTTCCCGAGGTGGGGGTGACGTTCTTTGCCGGCACGTTCGTCCGGCATCCACTGACGCTGGCGGCGGTGCGGGCGGTGCTGCGGCACCTGAAAGCGCACGGGCCGGAGTTGCAGGAGCAGGTGGCACGGCGCGCGGAAGGACTGGCGGTTGCGCTGGACGATCTGTTCCGCCGGCACGGGATGGCGGCAAAGGTCGAGCGGTATTCGAGCTTCCTGTATTTCAGCCTGCACGCGGACGATCCGCTGGCCGGATTGCTGTTCTATCATCTGCGCGACCGCGGCATTCACGTGCAGGACGGCTTTCCGCTGTTTCTGACCACCACGCTGAGTGAAGCGGATATCAGCAAGATCGTCGCCGCGTTTGCCGACAGCCTGAACGAGATGGCGGATGCCGGCATCGTCAAGGCGGACGCGGCTGCCGCGAGTGTTGCGGCGCGAGAGGTGCCGCTGACCGAAAGTCAGGTCGAGATCTGGCTGTCTGCGCAGATGGGGGACGCGGCATCCTGCGCGTTCAACGAGTCGGTTACGCTGCGGCTGAACGGCCAGCTTGACCAGGCCGCACTGGCAGGTGCGCTGGCGCAAGTTGCCGCCCGGCATGACGCGCTCCGGCTGCGCTTCAGCCCGACCGGCGAGTACATGTCGGCGGGCGAGTTGCCGGGTTTCGATGTTCCGATGGTGGATGCCGCCGGGATTGCGGACCGGTCGGCGGAAGAGGTGCTGGCATCGTATATCGAGGCGGATGCGCGGACGCCGTTTGATCTTGTCGAGGGGCCACCGGTTCGCGCGCGCCTGTTCAAGCTAGCGCCCGAGTCGCACGCGCTGGTGCTGACCGCCCATCACATCGTTTGCGATGGCTGGTCCATC
>DATDIC010000359.1:0-5357 GCA_036521275.1 Acetobacteraceae bacterium | reverse complement strand
CGTCTGCTGGCTGCCAACCTCATGCATCGTACGCCGCTCGATGCGTTGTGGCGAACCGGCCCGGCTGTCGATCCCGCACCCACCCAAAATAACCGCCAAATGGCGTTACTGTGGCAATGAGAGCGCAACCGGACAGTCGTGCTTTCTCCGCGGGAATGACGAACATAGGTCGCCTCAATGCGGTCGGTCTTAAATAGGTCCGTAGCGCCTGCTGTACTCCGGCGCGGTCAAAACACCGGTAATTGTATTCCGATTGGCGCCTAGCTGGGGCTGTGGCATAATGGAGGAATTGCCAGCAGTGCGTTCCGGAGATCCGAATGGCCGCGGTCAGGGACTTGTCATCGATTTTCGGCTCGCATGCCTGGATCGAACGCCTCTGGTCGTCGATCGCCGACAAGGGCCGCGCGTTCGCGTCCGTGCCGAGCGAAGCACGTCCACCCCTTCAGCGTGCACAGTTGCTGGCGAAGGCACTCTTGTCGGGGCGCGGCGAGGCATCGGGCGCCGCGGTCGCGCGCGAACTGCACGCGGTGCTGCACGACCTGAATGGCGCCGATCGCCTGGAATTCTATCGATTCCTGGCGACCGACTTCGCGCCTGACCCGGACCAGCTCCGCCATGCGGCGGAAGCCTACCTCGGCGATCCCTCACCCGAGCAGGCGGCGCAGTTGACGGCCGCAGCCGATCCCCCCCGCCAGGAACTGTTGCGGCGGATGAATGTATCGCTCGGTGGGACCGCGGCGCTGGTCGCCATGCGCAAGGAACTGCTGGGGCTGCTGCGCGAGGAGCCGGGGCTGAAACCGCTGGATTCCGATCTGCGGCATCTGCTCGGGTCGTGGTTCAATCTCGGTTTCCTGCAACTTCGCCGGATCGACTGGCAAACGCCCGCCGCAACACTGGAAAAGCTGATCGCTTACGAAGCCGTGCACGCAATCCAGGGTTGGGACGATCTGCGTCGCCGGCTGGCACCTGATCGCCGCTGCTTCGGCTTTTTCCATCCCGCGCTGCCAGGAGAACCGCTGATCTTTGTGGAGGTGGCATTGGTGAACGGCCTGTCCGCCTCGATCCAGCCGCTGCTGGAACCGGTGACCGATGAGCGCGCCGCGGCAGCGGCGGCGGCACGCGCCGACACCGCGATCTTCTACTCCATCAACAACTGCCGGGACGGGCTGCGCGGCGTGTCGTTCGGCAACTTCCTCATCAAGCAGGTGGTGGACGAGCTGACGGCCGAACTGCCGGCGCTTACATGCTTCTCGACGCTTTCACCGGTACCGGGATTCCGCCGCTGGCTCGACAAATATCTTACTGCTGACCCGGCCAACCAGGCGATGTTGAGCGACGCCGAGCGCGCGGCACTCAGCGACGGCACGTCGGGCGATGAAGCCACATTGCTGCGGGACGCGCTGCACGAGGACGAATGGTGGGCTGACGCGATACGCGCCGACCTGCTGCACATGCCGCTGCTGCGGCTCTGCGCCACGTACCTGACCGAGACCACGGATCGCGGCGCCGATCCGGTCGCCCGCTTCCATCTGGGCAACGGCGCACGGCTGGAACGCATCAACTGGCTCGGCAACCTGTCGCCCCGCGGCATCCAGGAATCCTGGGGCATCATGGTCAATTATCTCTATGAACCGTCGGAGATCGAAGCCAACCACGAAATGTTCGTTCGCGACGGAACTGTGGTGCGTTCATTGGCGGTGGACGCACTGAAGGAGCCGTGCCAGCCGAAGCGCCGAGCCCGCGCGGCGCGCAGCCGTTAGAGCGGTTTCAAACGCGCTTAACGCGCAGCGGATTGCTTGGGTCCGGTGTCAGCGTCTGGGCTCACCGGAGCCCGCGCCGGTGTCCGGTCGTGATCCTTCAACTTGACCTCCGCCTGACCTGAAGCATTCCGCAGCATGACCCGGTCGAGGAAAATGCGATCGACGGTCCAGCCTTCAATCTCTTGACCTTCCGTGACGCGCTGCAGGCGTGCGGACTGGCCTGATTTCAACAGTGCATAATGCCCCTGCTGCGAGATGATCGTCCCGATCAGCGTGAACGACGCTGATGCCGCGACAGCCGCGGTCGATTGCGACGTCTCAACTTTCGGCCGGCGCGTGGCGGAGAATAACGGCCGTGCCAGGACCTCGGCGAAATCTCCTTCAGGAGGCATCTCGAAGCTGGCCGGTACGGAAAGCGCGCTTTCCTCCGGCGCTGGCCGGGTGAGCTGTGCCGCCTGCGCCGTGGGGCGTTCCGACAGGTTGCTCGCCTCCTCGTAAATGGCCACAACCAGTGCACAGCAGGCGAGGCCGAGCAGCATCATCAGCGACGAACGCGACCTCGTGCGCGGCGGGTTCACGTGCTGCGCCGCATGTAGCCGGAGACTTCAAAATGTACGTCCAGCGTCGGGTTCTGTCCGGCATGCGCGGCATCGAGCGTTGACAGGCGCGAGTGGATCTCCACCCGATCGAAGAATAGGTAAGGTGACGCCGCTTCCAGTTCATAGACGACGCGCTGCGCAACAGGCAGCGTCGTCATCATCTGCCCTTCGACCGTGATCCGGCGATAGGGCCCCTCGTCGTGAAGCGGCAGGACCTCGATACTTTGCAGCTCGCCACCCGCCGCCTCGGCGGCCTCCTTCACCCTGGTCTGCACCTGCGCCGCTGCGATCGACTCGTTGACGCCCTGAATAAGGCCGCCGACCTTGTCGTGCTGCTGCCGGAGAGCCACCACCTGTTTCTGCAGTGCCGCAAGTTCCTGATCGGAGGCGCTGCCGTGCCCCAACGCCGATTGCAGTCGCTGAACATCCGCTTCGGTTCCGCTGATATAGTCGTTCAGCGGAGCGACGACCATCGACCAGACGCAGAACACCAGCACAAACAGAATCGCGACAGCAAGCATGCGCCGTACAGGTCGGGACACCGAGGACATGGACATCATGATCCGCTGCCCAGGTTGACTTGCGTCGATATACTGAAGCGCTCCTTTCCAACCAAAGGGTCCTGAGTCACCGGCGACAGGAACGAGGTATGCTGGAAACCGCGTGAACGCTCCAGCAGGCTCACCAGGGAAGACGCGGAAAGTGCGTAGCCACCAAGCTGCAACTTGTCCCCGGCAACATCGAAATCCGTCAGCCACGTATCGTCCGGAAGTATGCGTGTGACGTCGGCGAGCAGGCGGGAGACGGTGATCGTCTGCTGCTTGCGGCGAAGCAGGAAGTCCTGCTCGGTGCGGAGCGCCAGGATTTCTTTCTTCACTGCCGCGATTGCCTCCGCCCGCCGCCTTACCACGGCAAAGCTGTCCCTCAATCCCGCAGCCTTGTACTGCATGGAAACGATCGGTATGGCGACGGCGGCTATCGTCAGACCCGCAGCAAGCATCGCCAGCGCCGGGACGCCTGCCTTCCGAACGATTGGCGTCGCCGGCCGGGTGTCTTCGATGCGAAGAGTGCCCGACGGGCGGCCAGCGGGAGACGGTGCGGCAACATCGACCTGGTCGGGTTGCACTCCGAGCCGCGTCGCCGCTTGCAGCGCGGATTCCACGGTCGGCCGAGGCACGACGGTAACGTCCACAGGCAGGTGCTGCCCATTCAGGCTGCCGCCGGCCAGCGCGCAGGCGAAATAAACCTGCTCGGCCCGGAATGGCGTGTAGCGGTCCATCTCGAACGTAACGACCTCGGTCACATTGTCCTTGGCAGCGGCCGGCAGTTCCATCCGTACCCGCAATGCCGAACTGGACGGCAGCCGAAGGCAAAGCCCCGGGTTGCGCCGCAGCAGGCCGGGATGCCGGGGATGGCGTCGCCGCATCGCCTGCGCGACCGCCTGCCCGTCCGGTGCGTTGACCAGGTCCAGGCGTGCCAACTCCGTGGGGCCGGACGGCGTTTCCTTCAGGAAAACCGCCGAATCCGCCTCAAAGCTAAGGATCAGGCGTTCACGCGGGAACACCCCCCGGCGCAGCGATGCCGGCAGCATCTCCCGCAGTTCCGTCAGCCACCAGCGCAGGAAGCTTTTCGCCGCCGCAGTGGCGGAGGCCAGGGCCGAAATCATCCGCCACCGAGCATTCGGTCCTCCCTCGATGTACCTACCGCTCCCGGTTCGGCTTGGCGGCCCGATCGGCGCATCGCGCACGGTAATCTATCGCATCCGAACCAGTCCAACAATATCCTGCAAGCGGAAAGCCTTGGTCATCAGGGGGAGGTTTCGGCGTTTCCTTGCGACGGTGGCGCCGCGGCCGAAAGTCGCGGTGCCACGGTCAGTTCCGGGATGTCCACGCCATCGGCCGACCGCAAAGAAAACCGTACGAGCGATGGAAGATATGGCATGTCGTGCCAAGTATCGTACCAATGCGGTTGGGTATCAGGCGGTACGATCCCGAAAAAGCTTAGCTGTGCCCGCGCCAGGTGATCCATCAGCAGAACATCGCGACCCGGCTGATCTTCGTCGGGCAGCGCGCCGTCGAAAAGGCGCCAGCGTACCCACAACGCACCGCCGGCAAAGGTGATGGAGAGCAGTTGCAGCCCGCCGATCTGCACGCTTTGCGGGCCGGTGGATACGAAATGCACCGCGTTCGGCTCGCCATCGAACACGATGGATCGGCTCGTCGCACCGATCGGAACGACCGGCTGCGCATCCGCCAACTCCGAGCGCAGGAAGTCGTAAACCGGCGGCAACTGCGCGGCACGGTCCAGCCGGCCCGTCTGGCGAGGCAGGTTCTGGGTTTCCAGTTGCAGCCCCGCCAACAGCATCGTGGTGATCAGGGCCAGCAGCACCACGGCGATCAGCAATTCAAGCAGCGTGAAGCCGCGCTGGCGTTCATTTGGTGCAACCGGGCGGGGGCCGCTCATCGGGGCGGTCCGAGACGCAGGGAAGACAATGCGACCGAGCGGGATCGCATGCCGTCCTGCCATGAGACGGTCACGTCTATTTCGTATGGGACTATAGCTGGAAGCTGGTCACTTTCGGGCAGCAGGTCGGAACGCACCCATACATGGACGTCCCGGGTGTAGATGTTGTCCACCCGGCCATTCATTCGCGTCGCTGTCAGCAGGGCGGGCGCACTGAACACTTCGATCGCCGATTCGGCGACCAGCACGGCGCCGCTGTAACGGGTGGCTGCAAGCGCAGCCCGCGTGCTGGTGGACGAAATCTGATACAGGGTTCCGAGTACCAGTGCCGCGATCGCGAACGCGACCAGCACCTCGATCAGCGTAAAGCCGTCGGGATGATTGGTACCTCCATGCCGGCTAGCACGAGATTGCCCGCGGCGTACTCCGGATGACGCCAGTCTCATGGTGCGGTGCCGCTGGTTTCGCTGATGGTGACCTGCCCGTCCAACCAGTTGATCAGCACGTGGTATCGCAAGCCGTCGCCAATCAGGAC
>DATDIC010000358.1:0-2398 GCA_036521275.1 Acetobacteraceae bacterium | reverse complement strand
GTGTTCGAGATGAACAACGGGTGCATCTGCTGCACGGTACGCGGCGACCTGATCCGCATTGTGGGCGGGTTGATGAAGCGGCGCGACAAGTTCGACGGGATCATCATCGAGACGACGGGGCTGGCGAACCCGGCGCCGGTGGCGCAGACGTTCTTCGTCGATGAGGGCGTGCGTGCCAAGGCGAAGCTGGATGCGATCGTGACCGTGGTGGATGCCAAGCACCTGCCGGCCAGGTTGGCGGATAGTCATGAGGCGGCGGATCAGTTCGCGTTTGCCGATGTCATCGTGCTGAACAAGACGGACCTGGTGACGCCGGAGGAGCTGGCGGCGGTCGAGGACAAGATCCGCGCGATCAACCGCTTCGCGGTGATCCATCGCACCGAGCGCGCAGCACTGCCGATCGCGCAGGTGCTGGATCGCCACGCGTTCGATCTGAATCGCGTGCTGCAGATGGCGCCGGATTTCCTCACCGACAGCGAGCACGAGCACAACGACGAGGTGACGTCGGTCAGCTTCGAGGTGGAGAAGCCGATCGATCCGGAGAAGTTCAATGCGTGGATCGGCGCGCTGCTACAAGAGCAGGGACCTGATCTGCTTCGTACCAAGGGGATACTGTCATACGCGAACGACGACCGGCGGTTCGCCTTCCAGGCGGTGCATATGATTGCCGATGGTGATTTCATCGGGCCATGGAAGGAGGGCGAGCCGCGGGTGAGCCGGATTGTGTTCATCGGGCGCAACCTGAACAGGCCGCGGCTGCGGCGCGGGTTCGAGGGTTGTGCGGTTGATTGATGCGGTGAGCTGCGCGGCCCCCTCCCCCCAACGAGCCAAATGCTCCCCCTCCCCTTGCTGGAGGGGGTTGGGGGGAGGGGGAGCCAAACGATGAGCGAATCCGCCGCCCGGTTCCTGCTCGAGTCCCGCGGCACCCAGCGTGAACTCGACGCCTTCGTTGTTGCCGCCTGCTTCGACCGCGCCGGCGCCACGCTTGCCTTCGCCCTCGGCGACGGCACGCTGCGCCTCGTCGACATCGCCGATCGCGACTCCTGGCGGACGGTCAAGGCACATGATGGCGCCATCCTCTCGCTGGCGCCCGACGCCACTCCCGCGGGCTTCGTTACCGGCGGCGACGATGGCAAATTCAGCCGCATCGGCTCTGTCGTCGCCGACTTCCGTTCGAAATGGGTGGAGCACGTCGCCGCTCACCCCGGCGAGAAGGGCAAGGGGCTGCTCGCCTGCGCGGTCGGCAAAACCATCCACCTGTTCGACCACGCCGGCGAGAAACTCAAGGAATTCCCGCATCCCTCCTCCGTCACCGGCCTTAGCTTCGACGGCCGCGGCAAGCGCGTTGCGGCGTCGCACTACAATGGCGCCACGCTTTGGTTTGTGGGGGCCAAGGTGGATAGCCCTCGCAAGCTGGAATGGAAGGGCAGCCATACCGCAATCGCCATTCATCCCGACGGCGACGCGGTGGTGACGGCGATGCAGGAGAACGCGCTGCATGGCTGGCGATTGTCCGACAACCAGCACATGCGCATGAGCGGCTATCCTGCGAAGACGGAGTCGCTGTCGTTCACCCGGAACGGCAAGTGGCTCGCCACCAGTGGCGCGGACGCGATGGTGCTGTGGCCGTTCTTCGGCGGCGGCCCGATGGGCAAGGCGCCGATCGAGCTTGCCGGCGGCGACGGCATCACCTACACGCGCGTCGCAGCGCATCCACAGCAGGAGATGGTGGCGGGCGGTTTCGCCGACGGTCTTGTGGTGCTGGCCGAGGTCAACTCCTCCCGCGTACTGCCGATCGCACCGCCAGGGCGCGGGCCGGTGTCCGCGCTGGCGTGGAGCCCGGATGGCAGCCAGCTCGCCATCGGCACGGAAAAGGGCTTTGCGGCAATCGTTGACCTGTCGAAGCGCTAGATTAGGCGCCGGGGACGTTGCCCGACTGAGGCGCCGGCTCCACCATCTGCGGTCCGCCTCGTTCGATAGCGAATACTGCAAGCGCGCGGCGCACCTGGCCGTCCGACAGCAGGCCGAACCAGCCGTCGGCGCCGACGAACCCGTTCGACTGAGTAATGGCACCCACGGAGTAGCCTTGGCCGCCGAGGACGCGCGCGATCGAGGCGGCGTCGTAAGCCAGATCTGCCACCGGAGACGGTGGGCTGCCGAACTTGGCCGAATAGGCCTGCTCGAAGCCGCTGCGAGCGGCAGGATCCGGGGCGGCGTACCACGCACCTCGCATCTGGCCGGAGCCGCTGGCTGGGTTTGCCCATAAAGCCGGTCCAATGATCTGCACCGCCGAGCGGTCAACGTCGTAGTACGGCAGGACTGCGGCGATCTCGGCCAGCGCATCGCCGGTGTCTGCCAGTAGCAGCGTATTGAAGCTTGGCGGCGGGATCGACGACTT
>DATDIC010000357.1:0-8176 GCA_036521275.1 Acetobacteraceae bacterium | reverse complement strand
ATTCCCGCTTTCGCGGGAATGACGGGGAACGGGAATGACGGGGGGCACGCATCGTTGCGGCCAACCGTCGCTTCGCCAAGCTGTGCCGGGGTCGCATTGCCGCCATGTGGACAGATTAGCAGGTGTCGGGCTGATGGCGGCAACTCATCCGATACCAACCCGCGTGGAGGGAGACTCTCGATCCGTCATGCCTCATCGGGCGAGAGCCCACGACATTTCGGGAGTTGGCGTGGGTTCCCGCTTTCGCGGGAATGACGAAGAGGCTCACACTCGATGTGGTCCGGTATTGTCAGGCGACAGGCGCGCCGTGCCAGTGCAGGATCCAGTCGGGCACGTCGGCTGCTGCCAGCGGGTATGCGACGAAGAATCCTTGCGCATGATGCGCACCCATGTCCCGCATCCGTCGCCAGGTCGCCAGGTCCTCCACACCCTCGGCGGTGACGGTGAGTCCGCGTGCGGATGCGAGCGCGATGATCCGCCGGGCAAAGGCGCGAGACTCGGTGGAATGCGGGATCGCCTGAACCAGGTCTTTGTCGAGCTTCAGGCCCGAAAACGCCATGTCCATCAGTTCCAACACGAACGGCACGGAGGGTGCGACGTCGTCGATGAGGGCGCGGTATCCGGCCGCCCGAAACCGTTCTGTGGCGCGACGCAGCACCGGCAGGTCGGTCACCGGCTGGCTTTCGGTGAGTTCGATGACCACCTGCGCCGCACGCAGCCCGGCCGCGCGGCGCTGCGCATCCAGGCGCGCGAGAACAGCCGGTACCAGAAGGACGTCGAGCGGCAGGTTGATCCCGATCGTGACGTCGAACGGGGCAATGGACGCTGTACTGATGTCGGCGAATGCGGAGCCTGCCACCCGTTCGGTCAGCTCAGCGGCCAGACCAGCATCCTCGAGCTGAGGCACGAAATGCTCGGGCAGGATGGTTCCGAGGCGCGGGTGATTGAGGCGCGCGAGGACCTCGAGACCAATGAGGCCGCCGGTATCCAGCCGTACAATTGGTTGATATCGCGTCTCCACCAACCCGCCGTCCAGTGCGGCTTTAAGTTCGAGTCCGTCCATCCCTGGCTATTACCGCTGTTTCATTACATGCAGAATGGCAGCTTCGCTCGCGCGAAACCATATCTATTCGATGATTTCAGGCCACATTGCGCAAGCCGCCTTTCACGTGCAGCGCGAACATATCGAACAACCGGCGAGTCACCGGGCCGACGGTGCCATCGCCGACGGGATGTCGGTCGATCTGCACAATCGGCTTCACGAAGCTGGTTGCGCTCGTGATAAATGCCTCTCGCGCGGCATTCATTTCCTGCACGCTGAACGCGCCCTCGGTGAAATCAACGCCTTGCTGCCCGATCAGGTCCAGCAATGCGTCCCGCGTGCAACCGGGTAGAATTCCGTGGTCCAGGTGGCGTGTGCGCAGCACGCCCGCTGCATCGACGATCCAGAAGCTCGTTGCCGCGCCCTCCGTCACCATGCCATCTGCGTCGACGAGGATGGCTTCGAGCGCGCCCTGCTCGCGTGCTGCCTGGCGGGCCAGCACGTTGGGCGTCAGCGCCACGGTCTTGATGTCGCAGCGTTCCCAGCGCTGATCGGGATGGGTGATGGCGGTCGCCGTCCAGGTGGTTACGTCCGTCGGGTAAGGCGGGATGCGGCGAATGGTAGCGACGAACGACGGTGGCGGCGGCACTGCGGGGAAGGCATGGTCGCGGCGGGCGACGCCGCGAGTGACCTGCATGTACAGCAACCCGTCGCGCAGCCGGTTGCGGCGTGCCAGTTCCAGCAGCACCTGGCGCAGCGCGGTGCGGCCCATCGGCGAGGGCAGGCGCAATTCGCGCAGCGAGCGTTCCAGCCGGCCGAGATGCCGATCCTCGTCGATCAGGCGACCATCATAGAGATGCACGACCTCATACACGCCGTCGGCGAACTGGTAGCCCCGATCCTCGATATTCACCGCAGCTTCACGCTGCGGCAGATAGCGGCCATTTACATACGCGATGTGCGACATCGAAGACCCCCGCTGACTGAACGAACGATATGGGCGTGACGGTTACGGTATTGCGGCGCCTTCCGCGTTCAGATGGAGCGCGTATACCGACGTGCTCGCACACATGAACAGCCGGTCCTTCTTGCGCCCGCCGAAGCAGATATTGGCGCAGACCTCCGGCAGGTGGATCTTGCCGATCAGCGTGCCGTCGGGGGCGTAGCAGCGCACCCCATCCTCGGACGGGTCGCCCCAGCCCATCGCCGCCCAGATGTTGCCGTGCATGTCGGCGCGGATGCCGTCGGTCATGCCGGGCGCGAAGTCTTCGGCGAAGACGCGGCCGTTGCGCAGCCGGCTATTCTGCACATCAAACACCCTGACATGCGACGGGCCACCGTGCGAGATGCCGGTATCCACGACATACAGGCGTTGCTCGTCGGGTGAGAAGCAGAGGCCGTTGGGACGCGCGAAATCATCGGCAACGACCTGTGCCTCGCCGGTACCCGGATCAAGCCGGTACACGTTGCGCGGCAGTTCGCAGGGCGCGGCATGGCCCTCATAGGGGCCGTCGATGCCGTAGCCCGGATCGGTGAACCAGATGCCGCCGTCGCTTGCCACCACGACATCGTTCGGCGCGTTCAGCGGTTTCCCCTGGAACCGGTCGATCAGGATGGTGATGCGACCGTCAGGCTCGGTGCGGGTGACGCGGCGCGAATCGTGCTCGCAGGTCACCAGCCGGCCCTCGCGGTCGCGGGTGTTGCCGTTGGCATAGTTGGAGGGCGAGCGGAACACGCTGACATGTCCGTCTTCGGCCAGCCAACGCAGCATGCGGTTGTTCGGGATGTCGCTCCAGATCAGGCAGTTCAGGTCGCGGAAGAACACCGGGCCTTCGGCCCAGCGGAAGCCGCTGGCGATCCGCTCGATCGCCGCGTTGCCCTGGCGGAAGGCAAATCGCCGGTCCAGGACTTCGATGCGCCGGTCGGGATAGCGCATGTCCGGCAAATTACCGAGCGGCAGAGACTGCATGACGGTGGGATGTTCATGCATGCGATACCGGGCCGGTTGAGAGGCCCGCCTCCCTTCGATGATCCGGTCGCTGTCGTAGCATCTCAGGCAGATGCCAGCATCCGGCCCAGCGGACGGCCGCCAAACAGGTGCACGTGAAAGTGCGGCACTTCCTGGCCGGCATGCTCGCCCGTGTTTGCGAGCAGGCGATAGCCGGGCGCTTCCAGATTCAGATCCTTCGCAATCTTCCCCACCGCCCGCATGAATCCGGCGATTTCCTCGTCGCGCGCGCTGGCACTGAAGTCGGCGAACGAAACGTAGCGGCCTTTCGGCACGATCAGTACGTGCACGGGTGCCTGCGGACTGATGTCCTGGAACGCGAACGCGAATTCATCTTCGTATAGTTTCCGGCAGGGGATTTCCCCGCGCAGGATTTTCGCGAAGATGTTCGCATCGTCGTAAGGTTGCAGGCCGCTCACCGGCATCGGATTCCCCCGAGCTCTAGAGTTTTGAGCGCGTGATTTGCGCTTTCTGGCGATTTGCCTCGAACGATCACGCAGTCTGCTCGTTTGAAAGCGTGATTCACGCTTGCTGTCGAGTCCGCGCCAGGCGATTGGGGTGTTGTATCAGATCGCGCGGATGTGCCCGCGAGAGCGTCGCGAAAGCGGGCATGCAGGCGAAAGCCCCGAAGTTTCGAGGGTTTGTATGGATTCCCGCTTTCGCGGGAATGACGGGAGGGGAGCGGGAATGACGCCTAGTATCAGGGGATTTTCGTCGTTCCCAGTCCGAAGGCAACCGGCAATGCGCGGGCACGGGATGCCTTTTCGGCAATCCCGCTGACACCTTCGCGCCGCTTCAATTCGGCCCAGACCTCGGCCGGCTGCACACCACTGGCCACCCATAATACGATCAGGTGGTACAGCACGTCGGCGCTTTCGGTCACCACCGCCGCGTGATGCCCGGCGACGCCTTCGATCAGGCACTCGACCGCTTCTTCGCCGAATTTCTGCGCGACCTTCGCCACGCCGCGCGACAGCAGGCGGGCCGAGTGGCTCACCGCCGGATCGGCGTTCCGGCGCTCCATCACGACCGCGAACAGCCGGTCGAGCACGATCGGCCCCGGACCGATAGACAGTGGCGGCGGGGGGCGGGACGCCTCGACCTCGGTGTCGGGGAGGCGTCCCCGGGCGCGCTTGTCGGGCGATTTCGACCGCCGATGCCGCTTGGCCGGCGGGTCCCGCTTGGCCTGCTTCTTTTTGACCGACTTGGCCATTACGCAGCCTGCCGTGGCAGCCGGACCGGCAAGCCGGCGGCGGCGAGAGCCGATTTCACGTCGGCAATGCTGAACGCGCCGAAGTGGAAGATGCTTGCCGCCAGCAGCCCGGTGGCACCCGCGCGGGCACCCGCCACGAAATGAGCCAGCGTGCCGACCCCGCCGGAGGCGATCACCGGCACACGAACAGCGTCACAGACGATCCGCAGCAGATCGAGGTCGAAGCCGAGGCCGGTGCCGTCCCGGTCCATGCTGGTGAGCAGGATTTCGCCCGCGCCTAAGGCCGCAACCTGGCGGCACCACGCGACCGCATCCAGCCCGGTCGGGCGGCGGCCGCCATGCGTGTACACGTCCCAGCCGTCCGGCGAGGTCCGCTTGGCGTCGACCGCCACCACCACGCACTGGCTGCCGAACTTTCGCGCGGCTTCGCTTACCAGGTCGGGGCGGGCGACCGCCGCCGAGTTCATGCTGCATTTGTCCGCACCGGCCAGCAGGAGCCGGCGGATATCCTCGGTGCCGCGCACCCCTCCGCCGACGGTCAGCGGCAGGAACACCCGGGACGCGGTGCGTGCGACCACGTCGAGGATGGTGTCGCGGTTTTCGTGGCTGGCGGTGATATCGAGGAAGCACAGCTCGTCGGCCCCGGCCGCATCATACAGGGCGGCTTGCTCTACCGGATCACCGGCATCGCGGAGGGCGACGAAGTTCACGCCCTTGACGACCCGGCCATCCTTCACATCGAGGCAAGGGATGACACGGAGCTTCAGCATTCTGGCCTTCTAGTATGGTGCTGCGTGAGCATGGCAAGCGAGAAGCGCGATTTAGGGCGCGACCGGTCCCATCGCACCGGACGACCACCTCAACTTGTTTAGGTCGAGGCTGGTTAACTACTCACGCAAGGCGGCGAGCGCCGCAGCCGGGTCGAGCCGGCCATCGTACAGAGCGCGGCCGACAATCATGCCGTCCAGGCTGGTGCCGGGCGCCGCGTCTCGCAGCGCCAGCACGTCCGCAAGGCCGGCAACCCCGCCGGAGGCAATTACCGGCGTGGAAAGGCGGCGGGCCAGGGCGGCGGTTGCCTCCAGGTTCACGCCAGTCAGCATGCCGTCGCGGGTGATGTCCGTGTAGATGATCGCCGCGGCACCGCAATCTTCAAACCGCAGCGCCAGATCGGCTGCATCGAGGTCCGATTGTTCGGACCAGCCATCGGTGGCGACACGGCCCTCGCGCGCGTCGATGCCGACCGCGACGCGGCCGGGAAACGCCCGGCAGGCCTGTTCCACCAGCGCCGGCGTCTTCACCGCGGCGCTGCCCAGGACAACACGGCGCACGCCGGCGGCGAGCCAGATTTCCAGGCCGGCCATATCGCGGATGCCACCGCCGAGCTGCACCGGGATGGCGACGGCGGCGAGGATGTCCCGAACTGCCGCCGCGTTGACCGGGCGCCCGGCCAGCGCGCCGTTGAGATCAACCACGTGCAGCCAGGCAAATCCGGCCTGCTGCCAGCTTCGTGCCTGGGAAGCGGGGTCGGTGGAATAGACCGTCGCGCGATCCATGCTGCCCTGCCGCAGGCGGACGCAGGCACCGTCCTTCAGGTCGATTGCCGGGTAGAGCGTCAGCTTCATCAAGCGCCGGGTTCGCGCCGCCGCGAGGGGTTCTTCAGCAGCTTGTAGTAATGGAAGCCGCGGATCGTCTTGCCGCCGACGCGGGCATAGGCGGGGTGGACGCCCCAGCGCACGAAACCGAGCGATTCGTATAACCGGATCGCGGCGGCCTGCGTCTCGCGCACGTCGAGGTTGAGCACGTGGTATCCGGTCTGCCGCGCGGCTTCCTCCACTTGCTGGGTCAGCAGCCGCGCGAGCCCGTGGCCGCGGGCATAGGGGGCGATGAATGCGTGCATCAGGGTGGCGGCGAAGGCCTGTGCCTCGTTGTTGCGCGGCGGGCGAACGAGCTGGGCGCAGCCGACGACGGTCCCATCCAGGCGGGCGATGAAGAATTGCCGCTCCGGCACCAGCAGGACGCCGCGGTAATAGCTCTCCAGCGAGCGTTGGCCGGGCGGGTGGACCCAGCCGAAGCCGCCGCCTTCGATGATGGCGGCATGCGTGGCCTCGCACAGCGCGTGCAGGTCGTCATCGGTGAAGACCTCGATCCGCTCCACCGCAAGGACGGGGGCGGGCGGGACGCTTTCGGTGGACGACATCTACGGAGCCCACCGCAGGAAGTTCATCAGGATACGGAGTCCGACGTGCTGGCTCTTTTCCACGTGGAACTGCGTTCCGGCGCGATTGCCCGCCGCCACCATCGCGACCACGGGGCCGCCATAGTCGGTGACGGCGAGCACGTCGCGCGGCAGCGCCCGCTGCAAGCCGTAGCTGTGGACGAAATAGGCGTGGTCGCCGGGCTGGAGCTGGTGGAGCAGGGGATGCGAGTCTGGTTCGAACTCCAGCGTGTTCCAGCCCATTTGCGGCAGGCGGAGGCCGGGCGCGGGCAGCGCCGCGATGTCGCCGCTGATCCAGCCGAACCCTTGGGTGACCGCGTGCTCCAGCCCGCGCTCGGCCATGAGCTGCATGCCGACGCAGATGCCGAGGAACGGAGCACCGGCCGCGGTGGCCGATTCGATCGCCCCCATCATTCCGGATACTGCGTGCAGTCCCTGGGCGCAGTCGGCGAAGGCGCCCTGGCCGGGCAGCACGATGCGGTCCGCGCGGCGAACCAGGTCCGGATCGGCGGTGACGACGATATCGGTCGTGATGCCGGCAAGTTCGGACGCGCGAGCAAGCGCGCGCGACGCCGAGGCGAGATTGCCGCTGCCGTAATCGACCACCGCGATCTTCACCGTGCCGCTCCGGCTGGGAGAAAGGTACCGGCCAGGTCCGGTCTGACGGCGAGGAGCCGCGCAAACGCGGACTCGACATCCCGAGCGGCCAATACGAGGACGAGCCTATAGCCTCGGCGGAAGATTGACCAGCGGACGAGGTCATTGCCGGTCAATCCCAGCAGGACGGCCAGCCCCAGCTCCAGGGTCAGGCGGGCGCCGTCGGTGGTGAGTACGCCGATCAGCACCTCCATGGCGAGTGCCAGGAGGCCGGGGATCCAGGCACCCTGGAGGAACAGCCACAGGCAGCCGAAGATCAGTGCGCCCCAGGAAAACCCTTCGCGCACCAGTTTCGGCGCGGCGCCCTGGCGCAGATGGGCGGTGTAGATCCTCACAAAGCGCCCTTGGTGGAGGGGATCGTGCCGGCGGCGCGCGGGTCCGGCTCGGTGGCGCTGCGCAGGGCACGCGCGACGGCCTTGAAGCAGGCCTCGGCGACGTGGTGGGCGTTGTGTCCGGCGCGGTGGGTCAGATGCAGGGTGACGGCAGCGTGCATGGCGAAGGCGCGGAAGAATTCCTCGAACAGGTCGGTGTCCATCTCGCCGATGCGCTGGCGTTCGAACGGGACATGCCAGGCGAGGAAGGGGCGGCCGGAGATGTCCACGGCGGCTTCGGCCAATGCCTCGTCCATCGGTATCAGCGCGTGGCCGAAGCGGCTTATGCCGCGTTTGTCGCCGATCGCCTGGGCGAAGGCGCGGCCGAGAACGATGCCGACATCTTCCGTGGTGTGGTGGCAATCGATCTGCAAATCGCCGGCCGCGCGGATGGTGAGGTCGAAGAGGGCGTGGCGGGCGAGGGCGGTGAGCATGTGGTCGAGGAAGCCGATGCCGGTGTCGATCTCCGCCGTTCCGCTCCCATCCAGATTGAGTGTGAGGGAAATTTCGGTTTCGCTGGTGGTGCGGGTGACGGTGGCAGTGCGGGCCATGAGCCGGAGCACTACTCCACGCGCGGAGGGATCGCCAGTGGCGGGGCTCCGCCCCGCACCCGGCCAGAGGGCGCTGCCCTCTGGACTCCCGCCAAGGGCATTGCCCTTGGAACCCGCTA
>DATDIC010000356.1:0-9290 GCA_036521275.1 Acetobacteraceae bacterium | reverse complement strand
CGACCGGTTTACTGAGGGCTTCGCGACCGCCGATCTCAAACAGGCAAAGACGCTGCTCGACGAGATGTCGTAGCGGAGCGATTGGACCGAACGGCTGATCGAGGCCTTTGGGGAGCGTCGCCCGCGGGATGTCCGGCGTGCGGCATCACCGCGCCGGCCGCCGCTTCAGCCGGCAGGAGGATGCATGGCGGACCATGTGCGAGTGGTTGTCATCGGCGGGGGTGCCGTGGGGTGCAGTTGTCTCTATCATCTGGCGCAGGCGGGCTGGACGGACGCCCTGTTGCTTGAGCAGGACGAGCTGACATCCGGATCCACCTGGCACGCGGCCGGCAATTGCCCGACCTTCTCCACAAGCCTCGGCGTCCTGAAGCTGCAGAAATACTCCACCGAGCTCTATCGTCGCTTGGGCGACGCGGTGGACTATCCCATCGGCTACCATGTCACGGGGTCCGTCCGCCTCTCCCACAGTGATGAGCGACTGGACGAATATCGCCATGTGCTCGGCATGGCGCGGGCCAACGGGCTTGCGTACGAGCTGCTCGCGCCGGAAGAGCTGAAACGTCGCTATCCGCTGGCCACACTCGACGGCCTCAACGGCGCGCTGTGGGACCCGCAGGACGGCGACGTCGATCCGGCACAGTTGACGCAGGCGCTCGCCAAAGGCGCACGCCGGCTCGGCGCCGAGATACGGCGCTTCACCAAGGTTACTTCCATCGCACGGTTGCCGTCCGGCGAATGGCGCCTGAGCACGGCGAAGGGCGACATCGTCGCCGAAATTGTCGTGAACGCCGCCGGCTACCGGGCCGGCGAGGTGATGCGGATGGTGGGAAAGCACCTGCCGAGTGTTGTTATGTCGCATCAGTACCTCGTCACCGAGGATGCGCGCGAGCTGACCGAACGGGCCGAGCGGCTGCCGCTGCTGCGCGATCCGGATGTTTCCTATTACCTGCGCCAGGAACGCGGCGGCTTTATTCTGGGACCCTATGAGTGGCGCGCGACGCCGATGTGGCCGGACGGCATTCCCGAGGATTTCTCCTTCAAGCTGTGGAATGACGATCTGGAGCGTCTCGAATCGTATATCGTGGCCGCCTGCGCGCGCGTGCCCGTGCTCGGCACGGTTGGCGTCCGGCGGGTGGTGAACGGGCCGATTCCGTATTCGCCGGATGGCCTGCCCTATATCGGCCCGGCACACGGCCTGCGCAATTTCTTCCACTGCAACACATTCAGCTTCGGCATCGCCCAGGCCGGCGGCGCCGGCAAGGCGCTGGCGGAATGGGTGGTGGAGGGGGCGCCCGAGTGGGATCTCTGGGCGCTCGATCCGCGGCGGTACACCGGATACGCGACGCAATCCTTCGCGATCGCCAAGGCGGTCGAGATTTATCAGAACGAATACGCCCCCGCCTTTCCCCTGGAAGAGCGACCGGCGGGCCGTCCGTTGCGCACATCGCCGCTGTACGGGCGGCTGAAGGCAAAGGGCGCCGTCTTTGGCGCGCGCGGCGGCTGGGAACGTGCGACGTGGTTCGCGAACGGCGCCGGTGAGGCCGGACCGGCGCTGTCGTTCCGGCGCAAGCGCGTCTGGTTCGAGGCGGTCGGCGATGAGGTCCGCGCGGTGCGCGAAGCGGTCGGGCTGATCGACCTGCCCGGGTTCAGCAAATGGATCGTCTCCGGGCCAGGGGCCGAGGCCTGTCTTGATCGCCTGGTGTGCTCACGGCTGCCGCGAGAGGGGCGGATCGGGCTTGCCTATGCGCTGGACCGGCACGGCCATATCGCGAGCGAGTTCAGCATCACGCGACTGGCGGGGGATCGCTTCTACCTGGTTTCGGCGGCCGCGGCGGAATGGCATGATGCCGACCTGCTGGAGACTGCCGCGTCCGCGGACGGATCGGTTCGGATCGACGAGGTTTCCGAGCGGTTTGGCACGCTGGTCGTGGCGGGACCCCGGTCGCGCGACGTGCTGGCGGCGATAACGCAAGCCGATTTGTCGAATGCGGCGTTTCCCTGGCTTGCCGCGCGCGAGATCGGGATCGGTCGGGCAACGGTGCTGACGCTGCGCATGACCTATCTGGGCGAACTGGGGTGGGAGTTGCATTCACCCGCCGAGCAGCTGCCTGCTATCTACGAAGTGGCGTCGCGCGCCGGAGCGCTGTATGGCGCTCGCGACGTCGGCATTTACGCTGTTGACAGCTTGCGGCTGGACAGGTGCTCCCGCGGTTGGAAGACCGATCTGGAGAGCGGCTTTTCGCCTCTCGAAGCAGGACTCGACCGCTTCGTCGATTTCGATAAGCCGGATTTTGTCGGACGCGACGCATTGTTGGCGGAACGGCGGCGCGGCGCGGCGCGCCGCCTGGTGCCGCTGGTGCTGGCCGAGCCTGGTGATGCAGATGCGCCTGCCTGCGCGTCCGTGCTGCGGGATCGGGATCGCGTCGGCATCGTGACGTCGGGCGGATGGAGCTACACGCTGGATCGCAGCGTGGCGCTGGCCTACGTGCGCGCCGACCTCGCTTCGCCCGGAACCCGTCTGACCGTCGATGTGTTCGGCACACCCTGCGCGGCGACGGTCGAGGCGGAGCCGTTATTCGATCCGGCCGATGCGCGCCCACGCGCCTGAGGGAGCGGCAGAATGGCTGAACGCTACGATGCGGTCATCATCGGGGGCGGGCACAACGGCCTGACCTGTGGCGCCTATCTTGCCCGCGCCGGGCTGCGCGCGCTGATCCTGGAGAGGCGCGATGTGATCGGTGGCGCGGCGGTGACCGAAGAAGTGGTCCCGGGCTTCAAGTTCTCGGTCTTCAGCTATCTGATGAGCCTGCTGCACCCGAAGGTGATCGCCGATCTGGAGTTGCGGCGACATGGCTTCGAGGTGCTCCCCGCTTCCGACATGTTCGCGCCGCTGCCGGGCAATGACCACATCGTCTTCAGCGACGACATCGCCAGGACGCAGGCCAGTTTCGCGCGCTTCTCCCGCAAAGACGCGGCGATCTATCCGGAATTCGACCGCTACCTGATGGACAGCGCCCGGATCGTGCGGAAGATCCTTCTGGAGACGCCGCCGGACGTGTCGTGCCGCACCTGGCGCGCGTTCCGGCAGACGGCGGGGTTTCTGTGGAAGTATCGTCGCGTCGGCGGCAAGCTGTTCCGCCTGATCGACCTGCTGACGATGAGCGCCGACGATTATCTGTCGGAATGGTTTGAAAGCTCGCACGTCAAGGCGGTGCTGGCCTACTACTCTGGCATCGGTACGTTTGCCGGGCCGCGCACGCCCGGTTCGGCCTATGTGATCATGCATCACGTGATGGGCGAACACGCCGGCGCCGGAGGCTGGGGATTCGTGCGCGGGGGCATGGGCACCATCACGCAGGCGATCGCGAGATCAGGGCGCGAGACGGGACTTGAGATCCGCACGGAGGCGGAGGTCATTGGCATCGATACCGCAAATGGCCGCGCCACCGGCGTCAGCCTGGCGGACGGCACGAAGATCATGGCACCGGTCGTGGCGAGCAATGTCAGCGCCAAGCTGACCTTCCTGAAATTCCTGCCCGAAGCCGCGCTGCCGGCGGATTTCGTTCGCGACATCCGGAGCTACCGGACCTTCTCGACCGCGTTCAAGATCAACATCGCCTGCGAACGCCTGCCGCAGTACAGCAGCTTCGATGCAGCGGCCTGCGGCTTCGCGTATCCGACCTACGCCCATATCGGTCCCACGATCGAGTATCTGGAACGCGCCTATGACGATGCGAAATGGGGTGACATTTCGCGCGAACCCTTCGTGACGCCGGTCACGCCGAGCTATGTCGATGATACGATCGCGCCGCCGGGCAAGCATGTTGTGCATCTGTTCGGGGGACACGCGCCGCATACGCTGGCGCACGGCGACTGGAGCAGCCGCAAGCCGGAGCTGGTGCAACGAGTGCTGGGCGTACTCGACAGATGCGCGCCAGGCTTTTCCGACGGGATCATAGAGATGCAGGTGCTGACGCCGCCGGATATCGAGGCGAGGATTGGCTCCCCGCACGGCCACATCTTCCATGGCGAGCTGAACGCCGATCAGCTGTTCTTCGCGCGTCCGGCGCCGCATTGGGCGGATTACCGGAGCCCGATCAAGGGACTTTATCAATGCGGGTCGTCGGCGCATCCGGGCGGCGGCGTGGGTGGGGTTCCGGGCCATAACGCGGCGCGGGAAATTCTGCGCGACCTTGGCAGAAGAGCTAAGCCATCGCGCTGAACTGTTTCATCTTGCGTAGGAGGGATCCTTGGCGTCCAGCCGATGTTTCTGTTCGGCGAAATGCGCAAACGGGGCGTCCTTGTAATCTTCCCAGTCGCGTGCGGTGCGTTCGGCCAGTTCCGGCGGCATGATGTTCAGCTTCTGTCCGGTCGAATAGGCGAGCACGAGGGTCCGACAGGCGCGCTCGAGGTAGTAGAGATCATCAAAGGCTTCCGCGACGGTATTGGCGACGACAAGCACGCCGTGATTGCCCATCATCATCCGGCGCCGATTGCCAAGCCGCGACGCCAAACGGTCGCCTTCTGCCGTATCGTCGGCGATCCCGCTGAAGCCGAGGTCGACCGCCACCCGATTGTAAAAGCGGGCAGTGTTCTGGTCCACTGGCTTGATCTCCGGGTCCGCCAGCGCGGCGAGCGCCGTGGCATAGGGAGGATGCAAATGGAGGACGCAGCGGGCGTGCGGCAATGCCGCATGGAGGCGCCCGTGGATGCACCAGGCGGAAGGGTCGGGCGCGTCCGGCCGGTGCAAGGTCGTGCCGTCGGTCGCGTCCAGCAGCAGCAGATCGCTTGCGCGGATGCGGGAGAAATGGCGCCATTTCGGATTAATCAGGAAAATTTGCCCGTCCGGCGAAACGGCCGCGCTGAAATGATTCGCCACCGCCTCGTGCCATCCCATGTCGGCGGCAAGCCGGAACGCCGCCGCGAGATCCACGCGCAGGCACCATTCCTCCGCCGCGACGGATTCTTTCTCCTTCACTACGCTCATGTCAGCCATGGGCCGCCCGCCGATAAACCGTGTGAGAATATCATAGCACGCGGCAGGAAGCCTTGCATACCGGACGTCCGGCTGACAAGCGAGGCTCCCACGCTTCACCCCACCCCTCTTGAGCACGATTGCCGGCCGCGGCAAGCTGCGGCGGGGTTCAGGGAGCGGTGCCGCAGCCGTCACCATATCCGCGGGTTTGCGGCGCTGGGCCCCGGGGCGTCGGGAGGCAGCATGAACACGGCAGCACTGGCGCGCGAGGACGGAGCAATGACGGCAACCGCGTCCGCAATCGCGGGGCAAGCGCAGGGGTACGGGCTCGACCGCGCCTTCTATCTGGACGCGGGAATATTTGAACGTGACATGGAACGGATCTTCCGGCGGCACTGGCTGTGCGCCGGCCATGCCAGCACCGCCTCGAATCCGGGGGATTATTTCCTCGTCGAGGTTGAAGGGGAGTCGGCGATCATCGTGCGCGGCCGGGATGGCGAGCTGCGCGCGTTGCTGAATGTGTGCCGGCACCGGGGTTCGGAGTTCTGTACCGAACAGACCGGATGTGCCGAGTTCTTCGTCTGTCCATATCACGCATGGACCTATGGGCTTGACGGCAGCCTGCTCGCGGCGCGGCACATGGGAAAGGATTTCCCGCTCGCCGCCCATGGGCTGAAGCGGCTTCATCTGCGCGTCGCAGAGGGACTGGTGTTCATCTCCTTTGCGGAGACGCCGCTCGCCTTTCAGCATGTCGCCGACGTGCTGCGCAAGTCCTGCGGTGCCTATGGCTGGGCGGATGCCAAGGTGGCACACCGCCAGAGCTATGACATCGCCGCCAACTGGAAGCTCGCGGTCGAGAACTACGTCGAATGCTACCATTGTGCCCCGGCGCACCCGGAATATTCGAAGCTGCATGCGCTGGAGCAGCCGCTGCCCCGCATCGAGAAGCTCAACGCGCGGATGGAGGAGCGGACGGCGGCGCTCGGAATCAGCGTGTGCTCCCGGACCCATTGGCAGCCTGCCGACAGCGGCGAGGAAGCGATCGACTGCTCCCGCTACGCGCTTTATGCCGGGGTGAAGAGCGGCAGCGAGGATGGCGGGCCGGTCGCACCGCTGATGGGCGCGTTCACGGAATTCGACGGCGGCGTCACGTCCCTGCATGTCGGCGGCGCCAGCTTCATGATCGCTTACCCCGACCACGGCGTGATTTATCGCTTCGTCCCCCGCACGCTGGATTCCTGCCGAATGGAGCTGATCTGGCTGGTACGCGGCGACGCGCGCGAAGGCGTGGACTATGAACGCGACCGGCTGACCTGGCTTTGGCGGGTCACGAGCGACGCCGACAAGCGGATCATTGAACACACCCAGCGCGGCGTGCGGTCCCGTTTCTTCCGGCCGGGCCCGCTCTCGCCGATGGAGCACAAGGAACAGCGCTTCATCACCTGGTATCTTCGCGAGATCGCCTGACCGAATATGCCGGAGCACTGGGTAAAGGTGGCGACCACCGCCGAGATTGGTGAAGATGCGTTGATCGGCGTCCTGATCGAAGGGGAGGACATCGCTGTCTACAATTTGGGTGGCGTCTATCATGCCACTGAGAATATCTGTACCCACGCCATGGCCCGGCTGTCGGACGGCTATCTAGAAGGCAGCACGATCGAATGCCCGCTGCATGCCGGACAGTTCGATATCCGCACGGGCTGTGCCCTGGCCCCGCCCGCCAGCGCTCCGCTCCGGGTGTTTCCGGTACGGCTGGACGGCACCGACATTCTGGTCGATCTTGGGGAGAACGACTAACGCGTTGGTGGGGGAGAAAAATGGGAAAGCTGAAGCTTGTCGGGATCGGCCTCGCCTGTGTTCTGGCCTCGGGCACGGCGCATGCAGCCGGCACGCTCAGGATCGGCATACAGGACGACCCCGATCTGCTCGACCCTGCGCAAGCCGGAACCTTTGCCGGCCGCATCGTCTTCGCAAGCCTCTGCGACAAGCTCGTCGATATCAACAAGAACCTTGATTTCGTGCCCCAGCTTGCCACAGCGTGGTCCTGGTCGCCCGATTCCAGAGCGCTGACACTGACGCTGCGCAAGGGCGTACACTTCCAGGACGGGCAGCCGTTCAACGCCGACGCCGTGAAGGCAAATCTGGACCGCTACCGCAGCGCGCCCTACAGCGTGCGGAGGGGCGAACTCAAGCCGGTGAGTGCGGTCGAGGTGGTGGACCCGCAAACGGTGCGCCTGGTCCTCTCGCAGCCGTACGCGCCGCTGATCGCCGTGCTCTCGGACCGCGCGGGCATGATGGCCTCGCCCAAGGCAATCGCGCAGCTCGGCAAGAATTTCTACCAACATCCAGTCTGTGCCGGACCCTTCAGCTTCGTCCAGCGCGTGGCGCAGGACCACATCACGCTGCAACGCTTCCCCGGCTACTGGAATGCCGGCGCCATTCATCTGGATCGGATCGAGTTCCGTCCGATCGCCGATTCCACCGTGCGACTGGTCGATCTGCGGGCGGGGCAGCTCGACCTGATCGAGGAGGTCGCGCCGACCGACGCCGAGAGCGTCCAGCGCGACAATCGCCTGAAGTTCGCCAAGGCAACCGCGCTTGGCTACGAGGCCATCATGCTGAACCTCGGCAACGGGCCGGCTGCCAACACCCCATTTGGACATGACCCGCGCGTGCGAGCCGCCCTGGAAGCCGCGATCGACCGCACCGCGCTCAACCAGGTTGCCGCGAGCGGATTGTTTATTCCCGACAACCAGTCAGAGCTGCCGAGCAGTCCTTATTTCAACAAGCAATTCCCCGTGCCGCCGCGCGACGTGGCGAGGGCCAAGCGGTTGCTGAAGGATGCCGGCGTCAATCACCCCACCATCGGACTTCGCACGCTCAACACGCCGTCCGACCAGCAGATCGGCGAGATCATCCAGTCCATGGCAGCGGGGGCCGGCATTGACGTGAAGGTGATGCCGGGCGAGACGAATGCCAACATCCAAGCGTATCTCCATGGGGATTTCCAGGCCGGCCTGGTGATCTGGAGCGGCCGGTCCGATCCGGACTTCAACATTGCCCAGTACCTTTCGTGCGAAGGGTTCCAGGACTGGGGCAAGTACTGCGATCCGAAGTTCCAAAATCTGCTCGACAAGGGGCGTGCGACGACCGATCTGCGGAAGCGATACGATCTGTATCATCAGCTCGCGGCGGTCTATCTGAAGGACGAGCCGATGCAGTTCCTGTTCCACATGTCGTGGCTCTACGCCATGACACACAGGCTCAGCGGCTTCTCGGCGGTACCGGACGGCCTGATCCGGCCGCAGGGACTGACCTTGCAGTAGGCGGTGCACGAGGTCGGGTTTCGGCTCGCTGTGTCTCGTGGGTGATCAGGAGGATTCCATGCAGATAACGCGAGTTCAGAGCCGCGTCGTCGATCTGCCGCTGGCCGCACCGTTCCATCCTGCCTGGGCACGCGGACGCAACCAAACCAACGTGCTGATGGTGCTGGTCGCGGTCGAGACGGATGCCGGCATTGTCGGGCACACGGCGGCCCATGCCGGCGCCGAGGCGGCGATCTGTGTCGAACGGTTCGTCGCGCCTTATTTCGTTGGCCAGGACCCGCGCCGGGTCGAGCGGCTGGCGGCGGTGCTGCGGGATGCGGAAATCCTTGGGCCGCCCGTGTATTTCATGGAGATCGCGTTGTGGGACATCATCGGCCAGCGGGCCGGCCTGCCGGTCTGTCAGCTCTGGGGCGCTGGCGCCGACCGGGTGCGGGCCTACTGCGCAACCGCCGAGATCCGCAGCCCCGCCGAGCGCGTCGCCGACGCCGAACGGATGATTGCCGAGGGGTATCGGGCGATGAAGCTGCGCTTTCATCACGACGATCCGCGCGAGGATTTGAAGGTGGTGGAAGCGATCCGCGGCAAGCTCGGGATGCGGATCGACATCATGGTAGATGCCAACCAGGCCGGCATCGAGCCCGGGCACGGTAGCCACCAGCGCTGGGGCTTCCGGCGCGCGCTGGAGGTAGCGCGGGAACTGCAGCGCCTCGGCGTGGTCTGGCTGGAGGAGCCGCTCGACCGCTACGATTATGACGGCCTGGCGCGGCTGCGCGAGAAGCTGGATACGCTGAACATCGCAGGTGGCGAAGACAATCACGGGCTGCACGAGTTCAAGCTGCTGATCGACCGTGGCTGCTTCGATATTTTGCAGCCGGACGCATTGCTCTCGGACGGCATCTTCCAGTTGCGCAAGGTGGGTGCCATGGCCGAGGCCGCCAATCTCGAAGTGGCGCCGCATACCTGGGGCAACGGGATCGGGCTGTTGGCCA
>DATDIC010000355.1:0-3003 GCA_036521275.1 Acetobacteraceae bacterium | reverse complement strand
CATGATCGGCGTGTATCTCGCGATGCAGGACAAGAACGGCTACGCCGTGGGCGGGCTGTTCGCGTTCATGATGCTGTCGCAGCGGGTGGCGCAGCCGCTGGTCGGCCTGGCCCGGCTGATCGAGGATTTCGAGGAAGTGGGCGGCGCGATCAGCGAGGCGGCGGCGGTGCTGAACCGGCCGCTGGAAGCGGATGCGGCGTCCGGCGGGCTGCGGCCCAAATTCGCCGGCGCGATCACCTTCGACGATCTGACCTTTACGTATGCCGGGACCAAGCTGCCGGCGCTCGACCGGGTCAGCTTCGCGGTCCCGGCCGGGACGATGGTGGGGATCGTCGGGCGGAGCGGCTCCGGCAAATCCACCATCGCCCGCCTGTTGCAGGGCATCAACCGGGACTATTCCGGGTTCCTGAAGATCGACGGGGCTGACCTGCGGGAGATCAACCTGCGCCATCTCCGGTCCAGCTTCGGGGTGGTGCTGCAGGATAATTTCCTGTTCCGTGGCTCCATCCGCGACAACATCCTGGCCGGCCGCCCGGGCCTGACGCTGGACGACGCGATCCGCGCGGCGCGCCTGGCGGGGGCCGAGGAATTCATCGAGCGGATGCCGAATGGGTACGAGACCTACATCGAGGAGGGCTGTCCGAACCTGTCCGGTGGCCAGAAGCAGCGGCTTGCCATCGCCCGTGCGCTGATCCAGAACCCGCGCATCCTGATCCTGGACGAGGCGACCAGCGCGCTCGATCCGGAGAGCGAGGCGCTGGTGAACGCCAACCTGCTGCGCATTGCGCGCAACCGTACCATGGTGATCATCTCCCACCGGCTGTCGTCGCTCACGGAATGCGACCAGATACTGGTGCTGGAGCAGGGCAAGGTCATGGACCTGGCGCCGCATCGGGTGCTGCTGGAACGCTGCTCGGTGTACCGCCAGCTCTGGGCCCAACAGAACCGCCATCTCGAAACGCAAGGTCATCGGCATGCAGCTCTCGCTCCCACGCTCGTCCAAGGGGACTGACCTGGTCGAGCGGGACGATCCCGCCCTGCCGATCATCCTGGAATTCCAGTCACCGTCCGCCGGCGTCCTCAACACACCGGTGCCGCGCGGGGCGCGCCACACGGTCTGGATCATCACCGCGCTGTTCATGTCGATCCTGCTGGCGACCGGGCTGATCCGGGTGGATCGGACGGTGAGTACGCATGGCATCGTGGTTTCCAAATCGCCGGTGATCGTGGTGCAGCCGCTGGAGACCGCGATCGTGCGGGATATCGCGGTGCGGGTCGGCGACAAGGTGCAGGCCGGGCAGGTGCTGGCGCGTCTTGATCCCACCTTCGCTGCCGCCGATCTGGGCGCGCTGGCCGCGCAGGTTTCCAGCTTGCAGGCGGAAGTCAGCCGGGAGCAGGCAGAGTCTCAGGGCAAGCCGTTCACGTATGTGGGTCTCGATCCCGACCTATCGTTGCAGGCGGCGATCCATGCCCAGCGGCAGGCCGAGTACAGCTACAAGCTGGAGAACTATTCCGCCAAGGTCGAAGAGCTGGTGGCGCAGATCAAGCGCTCGAACTCGGACGCGCAGGGGTATCATGACCGCCTGCTGGTGGCGCAGAACGTGGAGCAGATGCGCCGCGACCTGGAGAAGCTTCAGGTCGGCAGCAAGCTGAACACGCTGGCGGCGATGGACAACCGCGTCGAGATGCAGCGCGACTATGAAAACGCGCAGGAGACCGCGCGGGCGGCGGCGCGCGATCTCGCTGCGATGATCGCCGAGCGTGACGGGTACGTGCAGTCCTGGCACGCCGATGTGTCGCAGAAGCTGGCGGAGGCCACCGGCAAGCTGTCCGACGCCCGCGAGCAGTTGCGCAAGGCGCAGCTCCGCCGGCAGCTTGTAGAGCTGCGGGCAGATCGGGATTCGACGGTGCTGACGCTGGCGAAAGTGTCCGTTGGCTCCGTGCTGCAGCCGGGCGAGCAGTTCATCACGCTGATGCCGACCGACGCTCCGCTGGAGATCGAGTCCAACATTTCCGGCCGCGACGACGGTTATGTGCACGTGGGCGACCCGGTGGCGATCAAGTTCGACACATTCCCGTTCGCCCGCTACGGGATGGCCTATGGCACGCTGCGGGTGATCACTGCCAACAGCTTCACCGGCCAGGATCAGCAACGGACCAATGACGCGGCGAGCGTGCCGGTGGCACAGGGTGAAACCGAGCCGTACTATCGCGCCCGCATCAGCATCGACCGGCTGGCGCTGCGCGGGGTTCCGGAGGGATATGAGCCGACGCCCGGCATGCCGGTGACGGCGGACATCCGGGTCGGCAAGCAGACGGTGCTGCATTACCTGCTGAACCGGGTTGTTCCGGTTGCCACCGAGGCCATGCGGGAACCGTGATCGCTATCTGGATCGCGTGCCATGCTTGAGGTGCTGACCTGGCGGGTTTCGCCGCGCGCGGCATTACGCCGGGCACTGCGCGCAACCGAACGGGGCAAGCTGCCGCGGGCGTTTCATCTCTTGTCGCGGGCTGCCCGGGCCGGCATCGCCGAAGCTGAATACCGCGTCGGCCGCTGCTATCTGGAAGGTGCCGGCGTGCCGCCCAGCCGGGCTGACGGATTGCGCTGGCTGGAGCGTGCCGCCACGCACGGGTACGTCGAGGCGCAGTCGCTGCTGGCGACACTGCTGCTGCAGGGCCTGGCGTCCTCCCGCCATGGCGCGGCGGATCCGGCGATCGAGGGTGGGACGCGACCTGCCGCACGCCTGTTCTCCAGCAACGACAGCGACGGCAAGCCGGACTTCGAAGCAGCCGTAAAATGGGCCCGGCTGGCGGCCGAAGGCGGATCAGCCGACGGCCAGGCGGTGCTGGGCTACATCCTGACCTCCGGCCCCGAGGCGATGCGTGATCTGGAGGCGGCGGAGAAGTGGTATCGCCGCTCGGCTGAGGCCGGATGTCCGCAGGGGGCGTTGGGCTACGCGTTGGCGCGGTCGCGCGAGGCGACGGATGAGGCCGGTCACCGGG
>DATDIC010000354.1:0-7878 GCA_036521275.1 Acetobacteraceae bacterium | reverse complement strand
GCCGGCTCGCCGCCACCAGCGCGTCCACCAACGTCGCCTGCCGCTCGGGTCGCAGCAAGTCCGCCGGCAGCCAGAGTGATTCAAAATCGTGGATGACATGCCCGACCTCGGCGAGGTTGGCCGCCCAGAAGAAATTCGCCGCTGGCGCACCGGGGCGGTCGTCGTGCCGGATCAACCCCGGCACATATTTCTCGAGCACGGCGCCGTCCCATCGATAGCGCCCAGGCCCGGCGAAGATCGCCGCCGGCGTCGCGGCGAGATCGTCCTGCGCTGCCACCCAGTCCAGGAAGGGCCGCCAGATCGCGGTGGCCTGTGCCTTGTCGAGCCCCTGGAAATTCATTCCGATCTTCAGCCGGTTGCCCGGCATGGCCCCGGCGAGTTCGCCCCAATGCGGGTTGCACAGGCTCGAGGCGTAGAAGGCCACGAACCTGCCGAGCAGCCGGCCATAAGCATCGTCGGATTTGGCACGGATCGTAGTCGAGACCGCACCGAAGCTTGCCGGCAGCTCCCAGGTGCGCAGCGTCAGGCGCGTGACAACGCCGTAGCTGCCGCCGCCGCCGCCCTTCAGCGCCCAGAACAGCTCGGGCTCGCGGCAGGCGTTGGCGACCCGCACCGCCCCGTCCGCCGTCACGATCTCTGCTTCCAGCAGCGAGGAACCGGCGGTCCCAAAGGCCTTGGAATGGGTCCCGAACCCGCCGCCCTGCACGAGCCCGGCTACCCCCACCGTGCCGCACCCGCCGCCCTGCACGTAGCGGCCGGCAACCATTGTCACCGCCTCGTAAGTGTGCATCCAGATCGCGCCTGCCCCGACCGTGATAGCCGGGACCGGCGCCACTTGTGCCTCACAGCCTTGCGGAACGAAGGCGTCGTGGACCGCGATGTCGTTCATCGCGCGGGTCCAGATCAGCAGGGAGTCCGCCGCGTTGGAGGTGCCGAGATAGGAGTGCCCGCCGCCCTTGACGACGAGGCGCAGGTTCTTCTCGCGGACGAAGTTGACTGCGGTGACAACGTGCGCGGTCTCGCGCGCTGCCACGGCGTAGACGCTCGGCTGCGCGGTCCAGGCACCCACCCAACGGCAGGTCTGCGTCAGGGCCGGACTGTCGCCGATGAAGTAGGGGTTCTTAAGTTCTCGGAAGAGATCGCGGCAGACCTCGCCGTCGGGTGCGGCCCGGCAAGCATCGAGCGGCGATTGCACCGTGATGAGGTTGCCCGCCACGCGCTGCCGCAGGCTCTCCCATTCCGGCGCGGTGGGCCATCGAGGATCACCGGGACGAACGCGGGAGGCGGGGTCCGTGGGCGCGGCCCACGCCGAGCGCCCGCACGTGCCAGAGAGGGCCAGGATGGGAAGTGCTGCCGTGCACTGGAGCAGGCGCCGTCGCTTCATAGCAACTTCCTTGCAAGGACAGATCGCGCGTCATAACAGGGCCCGCCCGAACTGCTCATTACGATGAGGAACGAGGGGCGCTGGACAGCTGATAGCGCCAGCTGCTGCTTTCGGCTTCACCTTTGACCGCGCTGCGCTGAAGAATGTGCACATCCCGATCCAGCTCTGGCGCGCGGCGGACGACCGCCACCAACCAAACCCCTGGTACGAAGAGGCAGTGCGCGCGGCGGTCGCAGCGAGTCGTACCCGGAGATCCGCGACCCAAGCCCTAGGACCACGGGCCTAGGCTGTACAGCCGCATCAGAGGCCGCACAGATGTCAGCACCCGACCTACGTAAGGAGGGACACGGCGCGTCGATTCGTGTGACAATGAGGCGTGAGACTCTCGAACCGACTAACCGGAGTGACCTGATGGCGAACAAGCCCATCGCGAAGAAGACTTCCCCAAAGAGCAGCAAGGACGGCAAGGAGAGCGCGCTACAGAAACCGCTGCAGCCATCGAAAGAGCTGGCTGCGGTAATCGGATCGGGGCACCTGGCCCGAGGGGAGGTAGTGCGCAAGATGTGGGACTACTGGTGACCGCCCGAGGTTAGGCGGGCTGTTTCATTCTATCAAACGGTCGATACCAGTATAGCACCAAGCAAAGAGGTTCACCGTGATGTCGGCCGCGAGGGTTCTATACGACAGCCCCAATGGCGACCGCTGGTCGCTGGTGCGCGATGCCGCCTCAGAGGGTGTTTGAGGCCGACCAGAGGTCTCTCGGCGCAGGGCGCACCGCGATAGGCGAACCATGGCAGGGTGCTTCGGATATCGCGCTCCGTAACCCGTCTCGGCAGAGCACGTCGCGCCGGTTCACCAGGACGCGTGTTTCGGAGTCGGTCGAGGTCAAGCCGCTGCCAACCGTACTGCCAATCCCGATTGCAAGGTGACTGCAGGAGAGGCCGTCGGCAACAAAGTTGAGATCGGTTTGGGGGAGGTTCCGACTGGAAACGCGATTGAGTCGCCTCGACACCGACATGCCAGCTGGAGCCAAGCCGGAAGCACAGGACAACGCGCAGTCTGCGAGTCGGCTATTCTCGCCAGGGAATGCGCACGCCCGATTTGTGGACAAACGTGAGTGGCAGAGGAGCACAGAGCGGTTCAGCGGCGGGGCTTGTCGCGAGGACCCTTCACCCTCCGATCCCGCCCATAGCACCACTGACCGCTTCCTGAATCGCGTAGCCGAGGGCGACGCCCTCTGGGCGCAGGTCCGAGGGCAGCGCCAGAAGATGATGCTCTGCACCGTTCCCGGCCCGCAGCAAAAGTTCGGCGGCCCGATCCACCGTTCCATAGTCTTCATGGCAGTTCCGCTGCGTGTTACCGTTGCCACCTCGGGCATCTCGGTCGCAATGTCGGATGTCCTGCGCACTACAACAATGAGTAGATATCCTGCGCACGACAATCAAGAAATTGATCGCCTTCGGCGGTAGGCAGAGATCACTATCGCCGGCGCCGCAGCGCCAGGAAACGGGAGAGTACAGGGACACGTGCGACGGAGCGATACGGGCCATCAACAAACGACAGGAGGCAAGACATGCGTGCGATTCCCGTGGGAACAAAGGGCACCGCCCGGCTCGTCGTCGCGCCCGCGCACCTGGCCAACCAGTTCAAGGATGCAATCCTACCACCGGTACTCGCGACACCGATGATGATCCTGGTCATGGAGAATGCCGCGCTCAACGCCATTCGCAGCTATCTGGAACCTGGGGAGAGTGCCGTCGGCACGGCAGTCGACATCCGTCACATCGCGGCGACGCCGGTCGGGCAACGCGTGACCGGAGAGGCCGAAGTCACCCGCGTCGAAGGTCGACGAATCGTCTTCGCGGTCGCTGCGCATGACGAGGGCGAGGAGATCGGCCGAGGGACCCATGAACGAATGGTGGTCGACCTCAACCGCCTCACACAGCGCCTCGGCGCTAAAAGCAATCGAAAATAGGCGGATTTTGGGCGCTGATGTTAAGACTGAGCTGAGCTTCCGCTGGATCGGCTTCGCGTTGTCTTGTGCTTCCGGTCTCCAGCCCCCGCAGAGCCGCGATTCTCACGATCCTCGACGACGCGACACCGTTCTGAGCTCGGCCCCCCTCTGAGAGTCTGACTCGAATCGCTGTCGGAACGCCTTAGTGCGTTGATTTGGTTGGGAAGCTTGACCCATCACGGCAGCTCAAGCGGCTGCCAGCCGTCGCATCATGAGCTTGACGCTGGCGATGTAAATCCAAGTCACGGCGCTTTGGATCGTCGCCTCGAAGTCTTTGGCCAGGCGACGGTTGCGGTTGAGCCAGGCAAAGGTGCGTTCGACGACCCATCGGCGGGGCAACAGGACGAAGCCCTTGGCGGCGTCGGATCGCTTGACGATCTCGATGGTCCAGTCGCCGAGATTTGCGAGGGCGCCCTTCAACTTGTCACCGGCATAAGCGGCGTCGGCGAAGACATGGCGCAACCAGGGAAAGGCACTGCGGACGCTCGCCAGTAGGTCGGGCGCCCCATCGCGATCCTGCACGTCGGCAGGGTGAACGATCATCCCGACCGGCAGGCCGATCGTGTCGGTGAGGATATGGCGCTTGCGGCCCTTGATCATCTTCTCGGCCGCATACCCGCGCGCGCCGCCAGCCTCCGCGGTCTTGACCGACTGGCTGTCGATCACGCCCGCGCTCGGACTTGCCTCGCGGCCGGCGGCCTCGCGCACCGACATCAGCAGCGCATGATTGATGGTCTGCCACGTCCCGTTGTCCCGCCAAGCATAGAAATACCGCTGCACCGTCGTGAACGGAGGAAACTCCCTCGGCAACAGCCGCCACTGGCAGCCAGACTGTGCGATGTAGAAGATCGCATCGACGACATCTCGCAAGTCGGTCTCGCGCCTCCGCCCGCATCCGGCCGCCGCGGGGAGGTGCGGTTCGATGACGCCCCACTCCTGGTGGGTGGTATCGCTTGCATAGCGCAGCCCATCGCGCCGATACTTGGCGGGCGTGATTTCAGTCCAGGCCATCGGGGCATTCCTTCGTGTCTTCGCAACCACGAGAGAACCCAAGCCGCTGAAATCACGCAACCCTTATGATCGACCCAGAGCGCAAGGTGGCCTACTCATCGCCCACTCCATTGAAATGACTCGGCAAACCATTCCCTAATCATTACGGGTCAGCCTCTGACTTGTGAGATGGGCTATTATCGCGCATTGACAAAAATCACCCCGCTCCGTGGTAGTGTACCAGCTGCCGCAGGCGATTAGGCCGCTTCCGCCTGCAGCTGCTCCAGCTCCACTTCCAGAAATTGGGCAATGGCACCAGCTCCCGAGCGGGAGGTACCAGCGCACCCCTCGCGAGCCTCAGCCTCTGCGTTATAGTTGGTATTCGTGTTGACGTCGTAGACCAGGAGCCGCCCAGCGGTATCGGCGATGAACTCCACGCCCGCAATCTCGACACCATTGGCAGCAAGGAAGCGCTCGATCCGCTTACGAAGTGACTGCGGCACGCCCTCCACAATGCGGAACTTGGCCGAAGGCGCTTCGCCCACCGGGCAGTTCGCTTCGCCGACGGCACAGATATCGGCTGGACAGAGTTCGAAACCCTGACTGGTGTCCACCTCGACCGCGTACAGGAAGCGCCCACCAACAAACTCGGCCCGCGTAATCACGGGGCGTGGCGCGCGAACGTATTCCTGCAGAAGCTGTAATCCGTCGACAGGCGGTTCGTACTCGGCCCATCCACATACACCGCGAGGGCGGCGGCATCGCGGAACAGTTGTACGCCAAGGCCCTTGCCGCCTCGATTCGGCTTCAGGATCACCGGTCCTCCGGAGAAATGCTGTTCGGCCGCAGGCACGATCTGTCCGCGCCCGGCGACGAGCACTGTCCGCGGCGTCTCGATCCCCTGTCTCTCGAGGGCAGCATATTGCCGCACCTTGCTGATCTCGAGATCGAGAGCGGCAGCGCCGTTGATGACGCGACGGCCCCAACGGACCAGCCAGGCAAGTACCGCGGCGGTCAGTTCGGCGCTAAAGCGGTGATCGCGGGTGTGCGACGACGCGCTCATGCGATTGTAGAACACACCTTCGGGCGGGGCGCCGCGAGATCGAACGTGCCCTGATCAAGGAACCATTCAGCTCAGGGCAGGCCTCGACGATCGAAGGCATTCGCAAGCGGTGGGCATCAAGCCGGATTCTCGTGCGGGATATGGACGCGCGGTGGCATAGAAATCTCCTGGGGTTGAATGTCACAAAATGCATAGACGTCTCCGACAGCCGCAAAGAAAGGACGCTGCAGAGAAATATTGCCCATGTCAGCCGTCGGAGCTGAATAGCAATTCTCCTGAAACCAGCTCTGTTAGGTGCACCGCCTATGCTGTGGGTGAGTGGTCGTCCGCACCGCCTGCGCCAGGTCAGTCCGCTCGGCGACCACGCGCCGCGCGCGCCGCACCTCGCCACGCTGCCCGACCGGCGCCACATCCACCTCTATGACCTGCTGCGCCACACTGGCCACGGCGTCGTGTTCCTACAAGCCGAGCGCATGCCGAGCCCGCAGGCGGGCGCAGTCGCCGCGTTCGCCGCGGAGCTGCGGCAGCGGTTCGGCGACGAAATTCATCGACTCGCAGTGACAGCGGGCTCGCGATCCGGGCGAAGCAGGCGACGAACTCTTCCATGCGGACGGACTTTCGCTGAACCTCATCCTTGGAATCCAACACGACATCGCGCCGCAAGCCCGCCCTCACCCGCCCAACGCCATATGCGATTCCCCTGGACGGCGGCAGGCAGCACCCACCGCACGGCGGGATTAGGCTATAGTGCCCGAAGGGCGGAGGCGCACGCCGATGGGTGGGCGGAGACAGCTTACGGCTTGCTGGTTAGTGGCGGTTCTCAGCGGTGCACTGGCACTTGGCGTGCTGCGTGCCGGCGCGGCGGGCAGCGAGCCACGCAGCGCGGCGGTGATCGCTCTCGACGGCCCCATCGGACCAGGGACCGCCAGCTACGTTGTGCGGAGCTTGCACGAGGCCCGGCAGCGGGACGCCGCGGTGGCGATACTGCGACTGGATACGCCTGGTGGCCTCGATAGTGCCATGCGCGACATCATCAAGGCGATGCTGGCCTCGCCGGTGGCGGTGTTCGTCTATGTAGCGCCCAGCGGGGCGCGCGCCGCCAGTGCCGGAACCTATATACTGTACGCCGCCGCACTCGCTGCAATGGCGCCTGGCACCAATCTTGGCGCCGCTACGCCGGTCTCCTTGTTCGCCCCGACGCCGCTGCCGGGACCCGAGGCCAAGCCCGCCAATAACGATGCTAAGGCCGGTCATCCCGCGCCGGGCACGCCGCCGGACGCGCTGCTGACCAAGGTTGCCAACGACGCCGCGGCCTACATCCGCAGCCTGGCTGTTTTGCACGGCCGCAACCCGGATTGGGCAGAGAAGGCCGTGCGCGAGGCGGCCAGCCTGCCCTACGACGCCGCACTCGCTCAGCACGTGATCGACCTGGTTGCCTCCGACGTGCCGGACCTGCTGGCGCGGGCGGATGGGCGCAGCGTAATTGTGCAGGGCAAGCCGGTACGACTGGCGACCCGGGGGCTGGATATCGTCGAGGTGAGGCCGGGTTGGCGCGATCGGATGCTCGGGCTGCTGACCGATCCATCCATCGTCTATTTGCTGCTGCTCGCCGGGCTGGTCGGCGTCGCCTTCGAACTGTCGCATCCTGGTATCTTCGCGCCCGGCGTGATCGGCGCCATCTGCCTGCTGGTTGGCGGCTATGGGCTCAATCTACTCCCAATCGACTATGCCGGGGTGGCGCTGGCGCTGCTCGGCGTGGGACTGATGGTCGCCGAGGCGTTCGTCCCCGCCTTCGGCGCGTTCGTGCTGGGCGGCGCGACGGCGTTCGCCATTGGTTCGTTGATGATGTTCGACACACCGGGCATGCGGCCGCCGCTGGCCATGATCGCAGGCGCCACGCTGACGAGTGCCACGTTGTTCGGCGTGCTGCTGACGCTGCTGCTGCGAGCCCGCCGCCGCCCGGCGGTCACCGGCACCGCGGCGTTGATCGGCCTGCCCGGACGTACGATCGGCTGGACCGGAAGCGAGGGCGAGGTGCTGGTACAGGGTGAGCGGTGGCACGCAAGCTCGGCGTATCCACTGCAGCCAGATGAGGCGGTGCGGGTGATTGGCCGTCGCGGGCTGACCTTGCTGGTGGAAGCGGCACGGGCGCTGCAAAGGACAGCAACGTGAGCCTCATCCCTGTCGTCGATGCCGTTATTCTGCTGCTTGTCCTCGCCGTCGCGTCCACCGCGATTCGCATCATGCGCGAATACCAGCGCGCCGTGGTGTTCACCTTTGGCCGGTTCACTGGCGTGAAGGGGCCGGGTCTGATGTTGCTCGTGCCGTACGTGCAGCAGATGGTCCGGATCGATCTTCGCACGGTGGTGCTGGACGTACCCAGCCAGGACGTGATCTCGCGCGACAACGTCTCGGTGAAGGTCAACG
>DATDIC010000353.1:0-2257 GCA_036521275.1 Acetobacteraceae bacterium | reverse complement strand
AGGGGTCGGAGGTGGTAATAATCCACGTCGACACGGGGTTCGGCCGCGAGGTGGCCGAAGGGGCGGCGGTGGCGGCCCGGCGACTCGGTCTCCCGCCGCGGTCGGTCCCTTTTCGGCCAGCCAGGGCGAGAGACGTGCTGGCGCAGCTCCCGGCGGGCGATGTGCTGTTATCGGCCGGTTCCTTCGACGATGACGTCGCCATCGCGCGGTGGGCCAGCGAACGCCGTTGGCGCGCAGTTGCATTGGTCGCCGCCGGAGTCGAGGAGCTCCGGCATGCCATCGGTGATCGCGTTGAGGGGCTTTACGGACCGTGCCAGTGGTTCGACGACGGAACGGATGATCCCGTGGACGGACCCAACAGCGAGTGGTTCAGCCGCTGTTACCGGGACGCGAACGGTACTGAGCCGCCCTATCCGGCTGCTGCGGCCTTCGCCGCGGGTGTGGTTTGGCAGCGCTGCGTGAAGGAGGCCGGAACTGTTGAATCGTTGCCGGTGCGGGCCGCGTCACAACGACTCGACACCAGCACCTTGTTCGGTCGGTTTCGTGTCGACCCGGTCACCGGCGTGCAAACCGGCCATCAGATTGGCGTCGTTCAGTGGCGAGGCGGACGGCGGGTGCTGGTTGATCGGCCGCTTCGTCGGACGTGAGCGTCGAACTCACATCAGCTCGTGGGCTGACATTGGACCGGTGGCGGTGGCCCAGGCATCCGCGCGCTGTGGGACTCGCGGTGAGCTTGTATCACGGGACTCGCCCTACTTCCCGCTACGTAACGCCATACTCGACTTACCGCCTTGAAAAGGTAAGTGGCCCCAGATGTGGATCGCCGTTCACGGTCCTCGGATGCTGCGGATCACCGGCCGCTATCCGATGGGTGGTTGCCGGAGGGGGCGTTTGTCACCCGGAAGAACCGCTACGCCGAACGACTCGACGCGGTCCTCGCGCGCGGCGAACCAGGACTCGGCCGCCGTCAGAGTCTCCGGCGTGCCGATATGCAGCCAGTCGCCGTCATGGACCAGGCCGCACAGGCGCCTGGTTGCCTGTGCACGGTCATAGAGGATGTTCAGCGAGAACTCCCCATCTGGAGCATCGGCGAACAGCCGCGGATGCAGGATCTGCACGCCGGTGAAAACGAAGGGCGCAGTGGACGCGTCGCCGCGGCGCTGCAAACGTCCGTCATCGGCGCGGAAGAAGTCTCCCGGCCCTTCATAGCCGAAGGCCCGGCCCACCGGTTCCAGCAGCAGCAGCGCGTCCATCCGCGCCGTGTCCCAGACCTCGGCCAGGCGGATCAGCGCCGGCCGCGCACCGTCCAGCCAGATGATATCGGCATTGCAGACGAAGAAGGGCTGCGCGCCCAGCAGGGGAAGCGCATGGGCGACGCCACCGCCAGTCTCCAGCAGCACCTCCTCGCGCGACAGGATCACGCCGGAATGGTTGGCCAGATGCCGGGCGATCTGGCCCGCCAGCCAATGCGTGTTGACCACGCGGTTCGGCACGCCCGCTTCGTCCAACCGGTCGAAAACGCGGTCCAGCATCGAGCGGCCCGCCACCGGGATCAGCGGCTTGGGCGTGCGCTTGGTCAGGGGGCGCATGCGTAGCCCGAGGCCCGCCGCCAGCACCATGGCATGGCCCGGCATGGTCATGGAGCCGCGCTCATAGGTCTGGCACCACGCGGCGCGCGGCGGGCACTTCGCGCTCCAGCCAGTGCGCCAGCTCATGCAGCGCGGGATGCGTCAGCGCCTGGCCCAGCAGGCGCCAGAGCCGCGGGATATGGCGCAGATAGCCGGGCTTGCCGTCGCGCTTGGCCAGGCGCACGAACAGGCCCAGGCATTTCACATGGCGATGCGCGGCCATCACCGACCACGAGGCATCGAAATCCGCGCCGGATAGATGCGAGAATGCCGCCCGATAGCGCGCGCGCATGGCGTCGATCAGGGGGGCGGGCAGGTCGCGGCGCGCATCCTCTAGCAGCGAGGCAAGGTCATAGGTGATTGGCCCCACCACCGCGTCCTGGAAGTCGAGCAGCCCCAACGCCGTCAGGCCCGGGCGCGGCAGCACAAGCAGATTCTCGGCGAAGAAATCGCGATGGACCATCGTGTCGGGCACCGTGCGTGCCGTGGGCAACAGTGCGCGCCAGATCGCCTCGAACTGATGCCGCGCGTCCTCGTCGACACGCGTTCCGCGCGCCGCAGGCACATACCACAGCAGGAACCGCTCCACCTCTTCCAGCATGCGCGCATCGTCATAGGCGGGAAGGCCA
>DATDIC010000352.1:0-3677 GCA_036521275.1 Acetobacteraceae bacterium | reverse complement strand
AACCTTGCCCCCGATCTTCACGGCGTGGTCCTGCTGATTGGGCACCTCGGCACAGGCAAGACGACGCTGACAAAAGGAATTGTCGAAAGCCGTGGCGTCGATTCCGCGGAGGAGGTTTCAAGCCCCACCTTCACGCTGATTCATCAATACGGCGACGCCGCCCCGGTCTATCACATCGACCTCTATCGCCTTGATGAACAGCGCCAGGTCGAGAACCTCGGCCTCGACGACTTGTTCAACAGCGGCTCCGTGATCCTGCTCGAATGGGCTGAGCGCTTCCCCGCGCTGCTGCCGCGGCACCGCACCGAGATCCGGCTGCGCACCCTGGCGGATGAAACGCGCGAGATTGCTGTCTCGACCGTGATGTAGCAGAATTTCGCGGACCGTTCCGATCCCTGCCGGAGGGCGGCGATTGATGCGCCGGGCGCGTGCTGCGACCAGCTCTTCCAGCGCCTCACATGAGAAATTAGTGGCATGGCCCCGAAGAAGCTCGAGCATTCCGCAATCGACCACCTTGCCGCCACCCCGGACATCCACCGCGCCCTGCTCACCGGCATCAGCGACCAGCAGGCCTACTGGAAACCCACGCCCGAGCGCTTCTCGATCGCCGAACTCCTCGAGCGCCTTTCTCACGTGGAGGCCCACTACTTCCGCCACCATACCGACCAGATCCTGGCCTCCGCGAATCCTGAAATCCTGCCTTACGATCAGAATGCCTTCTACGCGCTCGGCACCTATTCGAACCGTGACGCCGAGGAATCGCTCGCACACTGGGAAGAGCAGCGCGACGATAACGTCGAACTGCTCCGCAGCCTGGAACCGGGCCAGTTGTCCCGTACGGGCCGCCATACCGAAGTGGGGGAATTCACGCTTGGAAATCTGCTGAACGAATGGGCGCTGCACGATCTCGGGCATATCCGCCAACTTGCTGAACTGGTCCGCGCCCAACTGTATTATCCGGGGATCGGCCCGTTCCAGAAACAGTATTCGCTCCGCCCCTGACCGCTTAGTGCCGAACCACCACGATCGAAGCCCAGGCGCTGCCAGTGCCCCCATCGAACGCCTTGACCATGATGGTGTTCGTTCCCACCAGCAGCGGAATGTTCGAAGCAACCCAGGGTCCCACACCCGTGGCCGTTCCGCTCGCGCCACCTGATGTCTGCCACGTTACCGTCGTAATCCCGGCGCCGCCGGAAGCCGTTCCGCTGAGTGAAACTGTTGTGCCTGTCTGGGTGACCACGGCCGTCGAAGGCGATGTGATGTGGATCGATATCGGGCCGCTGCTCGTGGTCGTGGAGGATGCCTGCTGGCGAGTGACGGTCACGGATTCCGAAGCTGTCTTGCTCGCCGAATCGAAAACCGTTGCGGTAATGGTGTTGGCCCCGGCGGCGAGCGTTACCCCGGTTGCGGTCCAGGTGCCATTCGCTGCGACCGTGGCCTTCCCGCTGTACCCGTGATCGGTCTGCCAGGAGACGCTCAGAGGAGCGGTGCCGCCCGTAACGGTACCCGAGATCGAAACCTGCGAGGCCGTTCCAGGAGCCGCTACCGCGTTCAGGATGAGGCTCACCGGCGTTGCCGGGGCAGCGGGCGCGGCAGGAGCAACCGGGGCGGCGGGCGTCGGCGCAGCGGTGATGTCCCCTGTCTGATCCGGGGCCGCACCGGGCGCCCCATAGAGTGTCTGCACCGCGCCGATGTCGTGGGCGGAAAGCTGCATGCCGCGGCGGTACTACGGATACATCACATCGCCCGGCGTATCGGTATGCCCCAGCCCGAGCGCGTGACCGAGTTCATGGAGGGCAACGCTGTAGATGTCTATGTCGCTGCCGGAGTGCCAGTTGACAGATTCGTTGAAGTGCATATCGCCCGCGAGCGATTCCGAGTTCAGCGGCACCGGATAGAAGGTGTGTGCCAGAATCTCGCCGGCGCTGTCAAAAGCATACGCATCGCCGTGCGCGCCGCTCGCGAACTCGATCATGATCGTCCGCGCAGCCGTAGCGCTCGTCGCCGGGCTGAACACGACGTTGGTCACCGCCGCCCACGCATTCATCGCGCGGAGGATCTCAGACTGAACGGTTGAAGCTGGAACCTTCGGTGTCAGGGTTCCGAAGAAGTAGCCGAGCCGGGCGGCGGTTCCATCCATATCCCATCCATGAACGATGTTGGCGTATTGCCCGATCGTTCCACCGGTCGTCATCATGCCGGCGCAGGGCATCAGTTCGTTGCCGGTGATGAGCCCAGTGGTCAACCCAGGGTCGGCGGGGAAGATGTACGCCACTTCGTCGCTCTCCGCGAGGACCCGGAGTTGCGCAACGGTCGCGTTCGCGATCATGTGGTTGGCCAGCATGCCCGCGGGGTGGTCGAGGGTGACGCCCGCCGCGGCGCCGATCGCCTGCAGCGATGCGGCGTTGACGTCGGCATGAAACTCAACCACTGCGGAAACCATGCCCGTTTCGTTCGCCAGGGCGGCGCTGATCTTGTCACTGGCTTCCAGTTCGCCCGTCCACGTGGCACCGGCAGGGGGCGCCGTGATGCGGCCGTTGGCGACCACCATCAGCGCGTTGTCCGGCACGGCGCCGATTACCGTGTATCCGGCAGCCATCAGCGCTTCGATATCGGCCACGCCCGGCGTGTGATCGAACTGGACGATCTGGTGCAGAGCGCCGGAGGCGTTCGCACGGGCCCTTGTCGGACGCCCAACAGCTCGCCCCGATAGCGGGGAGGTCGTGTTGATGTTGCGCGCCTTCAGGTGAATCTCCTGCGCGCTGGCTACGCCTCCTGCCAGGATCATTGCGGCGGCGATGACGAATTGAGTGGCTGTGCGATTCATGGTTTGTTGGCTCCGTGAGTTCATCTGCATCGCGACTAAGTACACGCTGCGCGCCGAAGCTTGACTGCTGCTAAGCCAATGAAAATACAATAGTTGTAAATGCCTTCATCTGTCCGATTGCGCCCCGTCGCGCGAGCCTCGCGCTGTCCGGCGCAGAGTGCGCCAATAGCCGCAGGCACACAAAAAGGCCCACGGCAATCGCGGGCGAGTTCATCGTTTCGGCAAAATGGGGCGTGGGTTCAAACCAGCCGCACGGGGGATCCACCTCGGACCCGAACATCGTGGAAAATGATCGGGAGTGACGCCAGGAGAAGGCTAAAGAACCAGGAAGAACCGCTCAGACTTTCGCGTGCGGCAGCAGCCTCAAAGCATTATCGCTACGGATCGCGCGCAGTTCGGCCGCATTGAACACCCCACATTCCTTCAGGTTACGGACATGTTCTTCTGCCGTCCGGAACGGATAGTCGGTCCCGAACACAACCTGAGAAACCGGCGCCACCTTGCGCAGCGCGCCCATCGCCGCTGCATTTGACGCCTGCGCCGTATCGTAATAAAACCTCGCGGCTTCAGCCACATAGCCCTTCGGCAGCTGCGCCGCGTATTGAGGAGTCTTCGCCAGGTTCACCAGCCGCTCAATCAGGAAGGGCATACTACCGCCCGCGTGCGAAAAAATAATCCGGATATCCGGATACTTCACTGAACTGCCGCTGAATACCGTCCGCACGATCGCCCGCGAGGTGTCCGTGCCGTACTCGATTGCCGTATCGGGAATTCCCGGCAGCGCATTCCGGCAACAGGTGGCCGAAGTCGGGTGCGTGTAGATCACCGCCTTGCGCCGGTTCAATTCCTC